>JBMZDT010000101.1:0-7002 GCA_049614505.1 Leucothrix sp. | reverse complement strand
CGCGACATGCGTACTTCGGTATAACGCATCGCAGCAGGCGAATCACCATCAACCGAGCCGAAGTTACCCTGACCATCGATCAACATGTAGCGCATGGAGAAGGGCTGAGCCATCCGTACCATGGTGTCATATACCGCCGTATCACCATGGGGATGGTACTTACCGATGACGTCACCGACTACACGCGCCGATTTTTTATAGGGTTTGTTGTAGTCGTTACCAAGTACACCCATGGCGTATAGCACACGTCTATGCACAGGCTTGAGACCATCGCGAACGTCAGGTAATGCACGCCCTACGATGACACTCATCGCATAATCCAAATAGGATTTACGCATCTCATCTTCAAGGTTTATTGGTATTATTTCTTTTGCGAATTCTGCCATGATTTTGTCTACGACACTTCCCTAAATAGATTCGTAGAATTATAACAGAATTGTCATCTAATGGATGCTTTTGGCTAGGATAAATCCATGTTTTAAAGGCATTTTAAGCGCTTTTTTTAACCATTTTTAAAGATACTAACGCGATCAATAGAAACCGCAATCGTTACAACATCACCTAACTGATAATTTGCCAATGATGGCAATAATGCCTGTATTTCCTCACCGCCTTGTAAACGCAGCAAATACCGATAATAACCACCACGAAACGCTCGTGAAACCAGTTTAGCAGTAATCCTTGAATCCTCTGCAATTTGGATATATTCAGGCCGGATAAGCACCTTAACTGACTGCCCTTCTAAATCGGCTAACAGCCCATTATCAACTGGCCGATAAGGAAAGCAGCCCAAGGCTGTTTCAACTTGACTCCCATTCACCTTACCCGTTAGGAAATCACTAAACCCTACGAAGTGCGCAATAAAATCACTGTTTGGCGCATGGTATAGCTGCTCCGCTGTGCCCCATTGCAGCAACTTCCCTTCATTTAATACACCAATGCGATCCGCCATGCTGAACGCTTCATGTTGATCATGTGTCACCATAATCGCGGTAACTTTTTCCTGCTTTAAAATACCCCGCACTTCTTTTGCTAAAGAGTCACGCAGCTCAACATCCATGCTGGAGAAAGGTTCATCTAACAACAATAAATGCGGCTTAGGGGCAATCGCTCTCGCCAAGGCCACCCGCTGTTGCTGCCCTCCTGATAACTCATGTGGGTATTTGTGCTCGCTGCTCTCTAATCCAATAAGCGCGAGTAAAGCCTGCAGGCGCTGACGCTTTTCAACGCGTTGCTGCTGGCGAATACCAAAACAGATGTTGTCGCCCACCGTCAAATGCGGAAACAAGGCAAAGTCTTGAAACACCATCCCGATGCGCCGCTTTTCTGGGGGTACCACCTGTGTTTTTGAACTAAGAATCTTACCTGCGGACTCAATCGTGCCACTGTTTAAAGACTTAAAACCTGCAATAGCCCGTAACAAAGTCGTTTTACCACAACCACTAGGCCCAAGCAGGCATGCTATTTCACCATCCTCTAGTGAGAGAGAAACATCATCAACGACTGTTTGTGATTGATACGCCAATCCAACTTTTTCTAGGGTTAACAAACTCATGAGCTCCTCCCCCGCTGATAGCGCAGTGTCTGTGAAGGCGGCTTGAAATGTGAGTTAGCAATCGAACGACTCAACAGAATAACAGGAATAATACCCACCAGCACAATCATGAGTGCAGGTGCTCCGGCATCCGCCAAACGCTCATCTGATGCCATTTCATAAGCGCGCACAGCCAGCGTATTAAAATTAAATGGCCTCAATATCAAGGTCGCAGGCAACTCTTTAAGCACATCGACAAACACTAGTAGTAAAGCGGTGAGCACAGTGCCTCGCATTAGCGGAAAATGTATTTTTCTCAGTACACCAACGGGTGACAAACCCAAGCTTCTGCCTGCATCATCCATTGAGGGTTTAATTTTACTTAAGCCAGCATCAACCGCTTGAATGGATACTGACAGAAACCGAACAGTGTAAGCAAAGATAAGGGCAAATAACGTACCCGACAGCAGCAACCCACTGGATACATTAAAGGTATTTCTGAGCCATTGATCCAGCGTGTTATCAAACCAAGCCAACGGCAACACTACACCAATAGCAATAACCGTTCCGGGAATGGCGTAGCCCATCGCTGAAACAGATACCGCACCCCTGACCAGCTTTGTGCCTAGTAATCGCTTTGAGTAACTGAGTATTAGTGCTAGAAATACAGCAACTAATGCGGCTAATGTTGCAAGCAACAAACTATTCGCAGCTAGCCCCATAAAGCTCATCGTTAAACTTTCCCGCGCAGTGGTAATAGTCCAATAAAGTAGTTGCGACGCAGGCACTACAAACCCGAACACAACAGGCAGACTACATGCAATCATGGCTAACCATGCCCGCCAGCCACTGAGTTTAAAACGCTGAGCGTCTGAACGACTGCTGGAGACATTGTGGAACTTTGCTTCACGTCGAGAGTAACGTTCCAGTAAAATTAGGATGACAACAAACGTTAACAACAATGAGGCCAGCTGTGTTGAAGTGACGCTGTCATCTAGCCCGTACCACGTTCTAAAAATGCCTGTTGTAAAAGTACTCACACCAAAATATTGTACAGTGCCATAATCTGCTAATGTTTCCATTAGCGCCAAGGAAACACCCACAATAATAGCTGGCCGCGCTAGGGGCAAGGCCACCGCCCAAAAGCCACTTAAAGGCGAGGCACCCAGTGTGCGACTCGCTTCCAGTACCGAGATGGATTGCTCTAAGAAGGCGGCACGCGTCATCATGTAAACATAGGGGTAAAGGACTAGTGACAGCATGCAAATAGCACCTGCTAACGTGCGCACCTCTGGAAACCAGTAATCGCCATAACCCCAGCCAAACCACTCACGCAGCTGCCCCTGCACTGGCCCAGAAAAATCTAGTAACCCTGTATAGGTATACGCCACAATATAAGCAGGAATGGCCAGCGGCAACAGCAACATCCATGACAATAACCGACGCCCCGGAAATTCACAGCTTGATGTCAGCCAAGCGCTGACTATCCCCATACTCAAGACACCTAAACTGACCCCTAACATCAACAGCAAGGAGTTACTAATGTACTCAAACAAAAGGTTATCTATGAGGTGTTGCCAGTTCTCATTGAACGGCTGAAACACAAATCCAAGGATGACTAATATCGGTAGCGCCATCACCACTGCAATAGTGACCACCCACCAAGCCCTAATACCAAACATTGACGCCACGTGCTCTCTGCACCTTTTAAGAAATAAGCGCCCTTTTTTACCCAAAAGAGCACGCCAAACGATAATGCAAATGAAAATGATTCGCAATAACTTTCACTCTATCCTGCGACTCGATACATTCATCCGTATAGATCTGTTAAACACGCTTATTTAGCTTAGACTAGTCGCAGAAGTTTTTTAGTCTGCAAGCACATGATTGATTAAAACCACTCTAAAAAATTCAATAAACACATCGTTATAAAAAAGGCCGTACAGATGGAAAAAATTGCCTTAGTGATTAGCTCGCTAAGTTCCGGGGGTGGTGAACGCGTCGTGGCAACACTCTCTCAGGAATTTGCAAAAACCTATGACGTAACAATCATTCTCTTTGACAGTACCAACATTGACTATGAATACGGCGGAAGTATTTTAGATATTGACTGCCCTGAAAAGCCTAGCGTTGTAGGCAAAACCTATAATTTGTTAAAAAGAGCCTCTAAACTAAAAACTATCTTCAAACAGCAACAATTTGATCATATTTTTGGTTTTATGGAGTCTGCTAATTACCCCGCTATTCTTGCCTCCAGAGACACGATTGCCTCGTTACATATCGATTTTAATTTCTTAAATACAATTGAACGTTCATTGGTCAGCTACCTTTACCCACTAGCCAAAGCCGTCGCCCCCGTTTCAGATGACATTGCTACAGCGCTGAGAAAGCAAGTATCACTGGATAATGTCACTCGAATTTATAACCCCGTTCCTTTTGACGAACTCGAAACGCTAGCAGCTGAACCATTAGAACACCCTAGAAAATTTCTTATTGCCGTTGGCCGACTTACCTACCAGAAACATTTTGATTTAATGATCAATGCCTATGCAGAAAGCCAGGCCAAAGAATCATGCGATTTAATTATTTTAGGTGAGGGAGAACTCAGGTCGGACTTGGAACAACAAATCAAGTCGCTTGGGCTCGGAGACAAGGTCCACCTGCCAGGTCGTTTGAAGAATCCTTTTGCCTACATGAAACGCGCCGAGTTCATGGTATTGTCAAGTCGTGCCGAAGGGTTTCCTATGGTACTTATTGAAGCACTGTCACTTGACTGCCCCGTGTTGGCAACAGATTGCCCCACAGGGCCAAGAGAAATTATTCAAAAAGAAACCAATGGCCTACTCATTGAGATGTGTAATAAAGCAGAGCTCACACAATCGATTGATCAGCTGTTTTTTGACGAATCAATGCGTAAACGCTTTACTCTTCAAGCGCGCAACTCCGTTGAACACCTATCCGTTGAACATATTTGTCAGGAATGGATTGAGCTATCCAATGCCTAAACGTGAGAAATCAGCGTACCCCACTCACCCGTCTCATCACGATAAATACGAATTTGAGTGTAGCTTGCATAGTCAACGTTTAACCGAAACAGGTGCTCATCCTGCATACCAAGAATGTGCATCATGATTACCCTAATAACACCTGCGTGTGTCACCAGCAGGATATTTTCATCGCCGCTTTCGCGTATTACTTCATTGAATGCTTTCAGTACGCGGCTGCGAAAATCAAGAAACGCTTCACCTTCAGGTGGCACAATGCGTGTTGGTGCCTTCCACCACGCATTCAAGGCATCCGCCTCTTTTTCAAGGATGTCTTTTGGATCTTGGCCTTCCCACAACCCAAAATCTATTTCTTGAAAGTTTTCATTTAACGTCAAACCAATTTCTTCTTGAGCGGCCAATGACTCTGCAAATTCATGACAACGCTGCAACGGTGATGAAATAATTTTATCCCAACCCGCTTCGTTCTCTAGCGCTTTTTGCATTTGCGACCATCCATTGTCGCTAAGCTCAGGGTCGGTTGTACCACAAAATACACTACCTAGATCTACCTCACCGTGGCGAAGTAGATTTATTATTGTTGTTTCAGACATGATTATAATTTTTCTGATTACGTTTAAAAACGTATCACCCTATGTGGGTTGTGTTAAGTCGCTGACTAGCCAGTATAAGTTGCGGAAATAATTTCGTACTCACGCAAACCATTGGGCGCTTTGACCACCGCAACATCCCCAACCTCTTTACCAACTAAGGCACGAGCGATGGGTGATGACACGGCAATTTTATTCTGCTTAATATCTGCTTCGATATCACCAACAATTTGGTAAATCACCATCTCTTCCGTCTCAAGGTCTTCCAATTCCACCTTGGCACCAAACACAACGCGATCCTCAACATTAAGTGACGCCACATCGATAATTTGGCCCGACGATAGCGCAGACTCAAGTGACTGAATACGCCCTTCAGCAAAGCTCTGCTGTTCTCGGGCTGCATGGTACTCCGCATTTTCCTTTAAATCACCATGCTCGCGCGCCTCAGCAATGGCTTGGATAATACGCGGGCGGTCTTCCGTTTTTAAGCGATTCAACTCTTCTTTCAGGAGTTCCGCACCTTGGGCAGTAATCGGAGGTCTGTTCATGATGCTTTTTCAATTCCTTGATGGAGATCTTGCAAGCGATACACCTGCTCGTTATCAGTAAATGCCATCGCTTCACACAAAGCCCAAGCACCTGTAATTGTTGTAGTATAGGTTACCTTACCCTGTAAAGCCTCTCGCCTTATTTCATACGAATCATTAATGGCTTTTTTCCCTTCTGTGGTATTTACAATCAAGTCTACTTCATCATTCTTGATCATATCAACTATATGTGGGCGTCCTTCGCGTACTTTATTGATACTTCTACAGTCCATACCCTGATCATTTAGCAACCTGGCAGTGCCTCTCGTTGCAACCAAGCTAAACCCTTGATCCAGCAAACGCTGTGCAATATCAACCACATACTTACGATCAGCTTCTCTGACACTTAAGAAAGCCGTCCCGCACTTATTTGGAAAAACAATACTCGCGCCACGCTGTGACTTACCAAAAGCCTCTGCAAAGCTTTTGCCAACGCCCATAACCTCACCCGTCGACTTCATCTCAGGACCAAGAATAGGATCAACACCTGGGAACTTGATGAACGGGAAAACCGCTTCTTTAACAGAATAATACTCTGGGACAATTTCCGTCAAACAGCCCTGCTCTTTCAATGAAACACCCGCCATGCACCTTGCTGCAATCTTAGCCAGAGGCTGACCAATGGCTTTAGAAACAAAAGGCACCGTTCTAGAAGCACGAGGGTTGACTTCCAGCACGAAAATTTCGTCACCTTTAACCGCAAACTGAACATTCATTAAACCGACAACATTCAGCGCCTTACCCATGCGAATACATTGGTCACGCATTTGATCCTGCAATTCATCGCTTAATGAATAAGGTGGTAAAGAACACGCCGAATCACCTGAATGAACACCTGCTTGCTCGATGTGCTGCATAATCCCGCCAATCAGCACTTCTTCACCATCGCAGATGGCATCCATATCTACCTCAATGGCATCATCCAAGAATCGATCCAGTAGCACAGGCGAGTCATTAGATACTTGCACAGCCGTGTGCATGTAATAACGTAGATCATCTTCGTTATATACAATTTCCATGGCTCGCCCACCCAATACGTAGGAAGGACGCACTACTAGCGGATAGCCAATTTCAGCTGCCAGCTTTACTGCTTGCTCTGGCTCACGCGCTGTTCTATTGGGTGGTTGCTTTAATCCAAGTTCTTCGATCATTTGCTGAAAGCGCTCACGGTCTTCCGCCAAATCAATTGAATCAGGGCTAGTACCGATAATGTTCGCACCACTGGCTTCCAAGGCTTCCGCAAGCTTCAATGGCGTTTGACCACCGTATTGGACAATCACGCCTTT
>JBMZDT010000100.1:0-7015 GCA_049614505.1 Leucothrix sp. | reverse complement strand
ATCCTTCAATTCAATATCCATCAAAGCCAAAAACAGAAGGGCGATTCATAAAGAATCGCCTAATGGTTACGCTGAAAATTATTTTAAGGATAAAGCGCATGATTAATTTTATGCTTCGGCCTTATAAGAATAGTTATTACGTCGAATTATTGTAGGTAGATTCTAGCTTATCCTTTATTACCCATTGATTTCTAAAGCATTACCATTTGTTAAATTTCTTGTAGCATGCCATTTTTTAACTCAAGAATGCCATTAGAAATGCTTAAAAATTCCTGATATTCATGACAAGCGATCACTAATGAGACGCCTGATTGTTTTAAGCTTGCTAGCAACTCAAGCGTTTTCAAACGGCTCGCCTGATCTAAATTAGCCGTCGGCTCATCAAGCAATAACACCTGAGCGTTACGCAAGCACGCTCGCGCTAATGCCACGCGTTGTTTCTCGCCACCTGACAACTGCTTGGCAGGGCTTGCCGCTAAGTCCTCTAACCCAGACCACTTTAAAACATCAAGGATTTGTTGTTCAGCGCTCGATTGGCTATTCACAACATACGATAGGTTTTTCTCAACAGACCCATCAAATAGGTAAGGCATTTGGTGCAGATACATCACACTAGCCCGCAACTTAGCTAACTGTTTTGACCAATCTAAAGCCACTGCTTTTTTCTCATTGACAATCGTTACCTGCCCAGAATCCGGCGTAAGCAGCCCTGCCATTACCCGCAATAACGTTGATTTACCTGAGCCATTTTCACCCGTTAACAAGTAAGCCTTTGCCGCATAACACGAGACATTGACATCGCTAAAAATCTGACGTTTGGCATAGCGCTTTGATACATTGCGAAAGCTAATCAGTGCTTGATTATGCGTGATGGATTGCTTATTCAAGACCAAGACCCTTTTCCTTGAAAAATGTGCAGCAAGCCATTCAATATAAAAGCCAGCACCAAAAGCACAATACCCAGCGCAATGCCTTGGGCAAATTCACCTTTGCTTGTCTCTAACGCAATGGCTGTTGGTATATTTCGCGTATAGTGCAGAATATTGCCACCCAGCATCATAGACGCGCCCACTTCGGCAATAATTCGACCAAATGCCGCTAACACAGCAGCCATTAACGCGAAGCGCGCTTCACGGACTACCAAGTACAAAGCCCCTAAAGATGACTGACCCAAGGTGATTGCAGTTTCCCACGCCCGACGCTCAATTGACTGAAACGCCGTATGACTCATCGCAACCAACAAGGGAAAGCACAATGCGATTTGCCCAATCACCATTGCCGTCTGCGTAAAGAGTAAACGCATATCACCCAACGGACCTTGTTTAGAGAGTAATAAATAAAATGTCAATCCAATGACCACTGCTGGGACAGACAATAAGGTATTAAAAATCGCGATTAAAAAACGACGCCCCCAGAAATTATGAAAGGCGAGCAAGAACCCAATACTCATGGCAGGTATGACAGCAATCAAAATAGCCATGCCGGACACGCTAAATGAGATACCTATAATTTCCCATAGCTGTCTATCGCCGCTGATTAATAACACCAGCGCCTCGTAGACCGTAGTAGTGAGTGATTCCTGCATAAGAGACTATCGCTTAATTATGTGGACTTGAAGAGTGTTTTTACTGTAACCACACAATTATTTCATGCTAGCTAGACGCATTAAACTCAATTTGCTCAACGCCGTTGTAAACGAGGAAATGACGCCCTTTCGCTCTGGCAATTAACACGACCCCCAGCTGCTGAGCCAATTCCAAACCCATCTGCGTCACCCCAGAACGAGACAACAAAACAGGTACGCCCATTTGTGCCACCTTAATAATCATTTCCGATGTTAAGCGACCTGTTGTGTAGAACCATTTGTCATTGCCTACAATACCTTGGAGCCACATATACCCTGCAATGGTATCCACTGCATTATGCCGACCTACGTCTTCAACAAAGCTGAGTATTTGATTACCTTGACACAGCGCACAGCCATGCACGGCTCCCGCTTTGCGATAAACGTCGTTATGCTCATTTAAGCTTTTAAGCAAAGCATAAATTTGTGACTGCTTGATCGCGGGTTTTGCTAGATGGATTTGACTCAAACGATCCATTAAGCTGCCAAACATCGTGCCTTGACCACAGCCTGTGGTTACTGTTTTATGTGCTAGCTTTTCATCTAACTCAACGACCCCACGGCGCGTTTTAATTGCAGCAGCCTCAACCTCCCAATCCACATGCACAGACTCTACGTCAGCGATATCATTGAGCAAGTTTTGATTCTTTAGCCAACCCAGTACCAATAACTCAGGCTGAGAGCCTAGCGTCATCAGCGTTAAGACTTCACGTTTATCCAGATAAATCGTTAATGCACGCTCAGCCGCAATATGACCTTCACGTGCTTTACCAAACTCATCGTAGGCAACGACTGATATTGAAGCGCCTAACCCTTTGTCGCTGAGCTGTGGCTTCAGGCGACTATCCGCTAACGCTGCTTTAACCACCCGTTGCGCTCATATGACGCATAATAATCGGCTTGGCAGTTACATCAAAATCATGCCCTTTGGGCTTTAAATCCATTGAGTCAATAATCGCTTGGCGCAATATGCTATCGTCCGTTGGGTGCGCCCTAACAATGGCACGCAAATCCATGGAATGCTCTTGCCCTAAGCACAATAATAATCGCCCTTCAGCTGTCATACGCACACGATTGCAGTCATCACAGAAATTATGGCTATGCGGAGAAATAAAACCAATCCGGGAATCATTATCAGCACTACGATAATAGCGCGATGGCCCGCCGGTTGTTTCAGTGCTTGGAATCAGCGTGTATTTTTCCTCGATTCGCTTTAACACCTCATCACTGCTGCAATAGGTTTTATCACGATCATGTTGCCCCATATCCCCCAGCGGCATTTCTTCAATAAATGAGATATCTAATCCACGATCCCGTACATAATCAACCAAATCAACAATTTCATCATCGTTGTGGTTTTTCATAATCACGGCGTTGAGCTTCACCGATTGGAAATTTTGTGCAAGCGCAGCATCAATGCCATCCAGTGTTTTTTGGATATCACCAATGCGCGTAATCGCCTTAAACTTGTCAGCTTTCAAGGTATCCAAACTCACATTAATGCGTGTGACGCCCGCTTTTTTCAAATCCTCAGCATACTTTGTTAGCAAGGTGCCATTAGTCGTTACCGTTAAATCATTTAGCCCATCCATTGCACCAAGATCATTGAACAACTTGATCACATTACGTCGCGTCAATGGCTCGCCACCCGTAATACGAATTTTACTCACGCCCATATCAACGTATTGTTTAGCAATTCTGGCAATTTCTTCGAGAGTCAATAACTTTGCACGCGGCATAAACGTCATGTCTTCAGACATACAGTAGACGCAGCGGAGATCGCAACGATCTGTCACTGAAATTCTTAAGTAACTAATCTTACGACCAAATTTATCGATAAGCGCTGGGGCTTGCTTCTCAGTCATTTTGAACTCCTTGGCTGCAACTGACATCATATTACAACTTGAATTGCCACGATAGATAGACCCAATGTAAACAATTTTATCTAATCCAATAACTCGATCAACACACTATCGCCCTGCTTTACCGCACCTTGCTCATCATTTAGAACAATTAAGCAGTTCGCCTCACTCATTGAAGTGAGTATGCCAGAGCCTTGCCGCCCCGTAAGCTCAACAGACATATTCCCCTTCGCATCCTGAGTGTAGATGCCTCTTTGGTACTCTGTCCGCCCCGGCCGCTTTCTAATCATGTTTTGGCACACGGCTTTTACTCGCACAGCAGGCTTGGGTGTCTCTCCCGCTAGCTGTTGTAAGGCAGGTTTTACAAATTGTAAAAACGTCACCATGACCGCCACCGGATTGCCTGGCAAGCCAAAGAAGTGTGCTTTATCCAATTGCCCATAGGTCAGTGGTCGCCCCGGTTTCATGGCAATTTTCCAAAAATTGATGTTACCCATTTTACGCAGTGTGGGTTTTATATAGTCCGCCTCACCCACAGACACCCCACCTGAGGTAATCACCACATCAGCCATATTCGCGGCCTGTTCAAAGGCCTGGGTGACTGCCTCAGGCCTATCGGCGATAACACCCAAGTCACATATTTCTACATCTAGCTTGCTTAACATACCAAACAGCGTGTAGCGGTTACTGTCATATATTTGCCCTGCGTCAAGCGACTGACCGACACTGCGCAGCTCATCACCCGTTGAAAAGAAAGCGACTCGTACTTTTCGCTTAACCGCTATTTCTGCAAAACCAAAGGATGCCAACACACCAAGATCTGCGGCATTAATCCGCCGACCACTACCAAACACCTCAGCACCCTTTTCAATATCCTCACCGGCATGACGCACGTTTTGACCAGATCGATGACCGCTACCAATTTTAACGGTTGACTCATCAATCAATAATGATTGCTCTTGCATCACAACGCTATCAGTCCCCGCAGGCATAATAGCACCGGTCATAATCCGCACACATTCGCCTCGTTGACACTGCCCAATAAACGGCTGGCCCGCCATTGCTTTGCCAATAATAGTTAAGGAGGTTGTATCCTCTGGCAGATCTTCGCCGTTCAAGGCATAGCCATCCATAGCAGAATTAGTATGACCCGGCACATCAATCGTTGAAACAATGGATTGCGCTAATACCTGCCCTAAGCCGTCACGTAATGGTCGCTTAACAGAGGCATTAATGGGTTTAATTTGCGCCTGAATCTGTGCCAACGCCGCATCAACCGTAATCCAATCCGACTCAACATCACTCTCGCAATTCTCAGCTGTTTCAATTCGCGTATTCATTGCATATCCTGATATTGCTGATAAATAAATGTCGCCATATCATCAGGCTTATTCAAGTCTATCCACGGAATGGGCAGACCTTCAGGGCGTTCTTCACTGGCAAACGCAATAATATTGTCATCTTCAGGATACAATAGTGGCTTATGTAAACCATCGCGGTGCAATTCAATTTTTGTAAAAGACTCTTGCTTAAAGCCTTCTACCAACACCATGTCTAATGTTGCTGGGTTTAATAAATCCAGCGCTTCTTGCAAATCAGGCTCCGCACGACCGTCTTTCAAATCCCGCACCCAAGCCACTTGACTGCGTGACACTACCAGCATTTGCTCGGCTCCCGCTTTGCGCAATTCATAACTGTCTTTGCCAGGGTAATCAATATCTAAAGCATGATGCGCATGTTTGATCATACCGACTCGCAACCCTTTTTCTTGCAGTATAGGCAGCACTTGTTTAATAAGCGTTGTTTTACCCGTTCCACTAAATGCAGCGAAGCCGAGTAAAGGCAGCGCAAACGTTACTTGCTTTGCAGGCACTGGGGGAGATGTCAACGAGGCTTCATGCTGCTGCTTTTGTTCTTTTGTATTGAGGTTATGAAACACTTCAGGGGTATCGCTAAAATCCACCGTCACCATTTTATGTTCCGCATACCAGCGATCAATTTTGCGCTCACCTCTCTCTAAAAAAGCCTTCAAACTAGGGAGAAAACGCCTAGCAATGAGCGCATGTACAGGCTGTAAGCGACTGCCATCACTGGCCACAACAATCTCTGCTGCACTCTGTTTTTGTGCCTTTAACATTCGCGAAACATAGTCATGCGGAACAGTAGGCGCATCACAAGGTAGTGTGATGACATATTCAGCATCAACACATTCCATAACACTCGCAAAGCCCGCTAATGGCCCTTGATAGTCTGCCATAACATCTTCAATCACCGGATAACCATAAGCACTATAAATCGCTTGATTGCGATTGGCATTAATCACAATGCTCTGCGTTTCAGTGCCTAACTGCTCCAAGATGTGTTCAATCAACGGTTTTCCCAGCACTTCAACCAAGCCCTTATCTTGCCCACCAAAGCGTCGCCCTTGCCCGCCAGCCAAGATCGCAACGGTCACTAAATTCTGACTATCCATTTTTTATCCTCAAAGCAGTACGCTGACTCTACCAAGTTCAATAGGATTCAGCTAGCAAACTACTCTCATAATGAGGTAGATTTACTTATTCTTAGGTACATAATCATTAGGTTGCCGTGCGCTAAGCTTCCCACTATTATCGCGTGAAATTTGCATCAGCTAAGGAAAGAGATTTAATGGCTAAACATCAAAAGACCAAAAAATGGCGTGGACGTGGTCTTGACGAGTCAGCCCTGTCGACCGTACAGGACCTGATTCAGCATCTCCCAATGCGACGGGATTTATTGATCGAGTACTTACACCTGATACAAGACAGCCAGCACTGTCTGCCCGCACCGCATATTCATGCGCTCGCTCATTTAATGAAAATCAGCTCAACCGAAGTGTATGAAGTGGCTAGCTTCTATCATCACTTTGATGTGGTCAAAGAAGAAGAAACGCCGCCACCTGAGTTGACTGTTCGCGTGTGTGAATCCGTTACCTGTAGCCTGTTTGGTAGCAATGATCTGATTGATTCTTTGAAATCAGAATACGGCGACAGCGTACGCATTCAACCAGTGCCTTGCGTAGGCCGTTGTGAAGTCGCTCCAGTTGCCGTTGTGGGTCAGCTACCGATTCCTAATGCCACGCACGAGCAAGTCGTCGCCAAGGTTACCGCAGGTGAAACGGTTCACGAGCCAGCGCCCTATACGGATTACGCGGCGTATCTTGAACAAGGTGGTTATAACACCGTTAAAGATTGCCTAAGCAAGAAAATTGAAAACGAAACCATTCTGACAACGCTGGAAGGCTCAAACCTTCGCGGATTAGGTGGAGCCGGTTTCCCTGTTGGTCGCAAATGGCGCATTGTCAGCGGCATGCCTGACCCTAAACTGATGGCCATCAATATTGACGAAGGTGAGCCAGGCACTTTTAAAGATCGCTACTACTTAGAACGTGATCCACACCGGTTCCTTGAAGGCATGTTGATTGCTGCTGAAGTGGTGGGCATTAAAGAAGTATATATTTATCTGCGTGATGAGTATGCGGATGTTCGCCAAATTTTAGAAACTGAAC
>JBMZDT010000099.1:0-7026 GCA_049614505.1 Leucothrix sp. | reverse complement strand
TTGCGATGGATGGACACTTGATTTCTTTAGCTAATATTACGATGCAGTTTGGGGCCAAGCCCTTATTTGAAAATATATCTACTAAGTTTGGTGATGGAAATCGCTACGGTTTAATCGGTGCTAACGGTAGTGGTAAGTCAACCCTCATGAAAATTCTTGGTGGGGACTTGGTGCCAACAGCGGGTAACGTTGCCAAAGAACCCAATGAACGTTTAGGTAAGTTGCGTCAGGATCAGTTTGCCTATGAAGAATTTAGTGTTATCGATACGGTGATCATGGGGCACGAAGAGCTTTGGGAGATTAAAGCCGAGCGTGACAGGATTTACTCTCTGCCCGAGATGTCTGAGGAAGAGGGTATTAAGGTCGCTGACCTGGAAATCGCCTTCGGTGAGATGGATGGCTACACTTCAGAGTCACGTGCTGGTGAGCTATTGCTAGGCTTAGATATCCCCGTTGATCAGCACTACGGCCCAATGAGTGCTGTAGCACCAGGTTGGAAGCTGCGGGTCTTATTGGCTCAGGCATTA
Organism: Leucothrix sp.; assembly: GCA_049614505.1. Taxonomy (GTDB): domain Bacteria; phylum Pseudomonadota; class Gammaproteobacteria; order Thiotrichales; family Thiotrichaceae; genus Leucothrix. Next base: position 6,499 of record JBMZDT010000099.1, on the reverse strand, counting down.
TTTTCAGATCCGGATATCCTACTATTGGACGAGCCAACCAATAACCTTGATATCAATACCATTCGTTGGTTGGAAAAAATTCTAAACGAACGTAAAAGTACCATGATCATCATCTCGCATGATCGTCACTTCCTAAACAGTGTTTGTACGCATATGGCCGATTTGGATTACGGTGAATTGCGTACTTTCCCTGGCAATTATGATGAATACATGACCGCTGCTACACAGGCACGCGAGTTAATGATGAATGAAAACGCCAAAAAGAAGGCAAAAATTGCGGAGCTGCAAGCCTTTGTTAGCCGTTTCTCTGCGAATGCGTCAAAGGCGCGTCAAGCAACTTCTCGTGCTAAGCAGTTAGATAAAATCCAGCTAGAGCATGTTAAATTATCCAGCCGCGTCAACCCTTACATTCGCTTTGAACAAGAAAAGAAGCTGTATCGCTTAGCACTAGAAGTGAATGACCTTAAAAAAGGTTTTGACGGTGAAACCTTGTTTAAAAATATAGATTTGATGGTCGAGGTAGGTGAGCGTATTGCTATCATTGGCCCCAATGGTATTGGTAAGACAACGTTACTGCGCTGCTTACAAGGTGATATGGAAGCGGATAGCGGTAGAGTCAAATGGTCTGAAAATGCAACGATAGGCTACTGTGCACAAGATCACATGCACGACTTTGAAGGTGGTGAAAAGCTATTTGATTGGATGGATCAATGGCGTGGTGAGAATGATGATGAGCAGGAAGTGCGCAGTGTCTTGGGGCGTTTATTGTTCTCTAAAGCAGAGAGTGAGAAGTCAGTCAAAGTGATTTCAGGGGGTGAGCAAGGGCGAATGATCTTTGGTCGCCTGATGCTACAAAAGCCGAATATTCTACTGATGGATGAGCCAACCAATCACTTGGATATGGAGTCGATCGAGTCACTTAACTTGGCCTTGGATCACTACGAAGGAACCTTGATTTTTGTGAGTCATGATAGAGAGTTTGTATCATCACTAGCGACTCGCATTATTGAACTGACTCCAAATGGTGTTAATTTCTTCTCTGGAACCTACGACGAGTATCTAGAAAGCCAAGCTTCTTAAGCTAATGTAAGGGGGATTGGATAAATTCAATCCCTCTCTGTTTTACCATCCTATCTGCTATTTCTTTTTCAGCACCACGGTTGAGTGTTCATGAGCACGTAGTGTTAAAAAGCCCTTGCGCAAGGCATAGGTCGCCTTTTTCTTTTTCTTGCTACCCAGTACGCTGTAATGAAAGGTTAGGTTGTTTTCACTAACAGACCATTTCCCTGTAAACGTAAGCATTTTGTAACGATAAAAATACCGCATGTTTTTTTTCAGGTGAAGTTGTATAGATGAACCTGAAATACCTTGCCAATTTCCGTATAGTTTTGTTTTGTTACTTGCTACGGCTGGTATATTGATAGCCAGCAATAATCCGACTGTCCACAGCCATTTGTTTAAAGAATTCATGAAGCCCCCGCATTCATTTTTTATTGTCGCCATTGTAAGGATGGCGCTGTCGTCTTTCAGCCCTAGTTAATTTGATAATTTTTTTATTTAGTGTGCTCCAAGGGTGCCATTATAGATTAAGGCAAGTAATAAAATTCCAAAGAGGATTCTGTAGATCCCAAATGATACAAACGTGAAATGCTCAAGGAAGCGAATAAATAGTTTCATTGCTAGGTAGGCAACGATAAAGGCTGTTAAAAAACCTACACTTAATGCGACCAGATTAGCGTCGGTAAATTCTTTATAATGCTTTAGAAAATCATAGCCGCTGGCTGCAACCATAACGGGCATGGCGAGTAAAAATGAGAACTCTGCACTGGCTTTACGACTTAACCCTACTAACATCGCCCCAATAATCGTTGAGCCTGCACGGCTAGTACCAGGGATGAGTGCAAACACTTGGGCAGCGCCAATGAGCATTGCTTGCTTAAAGCTCAGGTCTTCGACATATTGAACCTCTGCCACTCGGTCTTTTTGCAGGTATTCAACAATTAAGAAGATAATGCCGCCTACAATAAACATGATCGCGACAATTTTCACATCAAATAACGCTTTGATTTGGTCGCTAAAAAGAAAACCGACAGCGCCGATGGGAATAAAAGCGATGGCTATCTTTACCCAGAGATCAAAGTATCTCAGTGTGAATTTCTGACTATAGTTGGCAACCACCGCCATAATAGCAGCCAGTTGTATGATAACTTCAAAAGCAGCATTCTCTTTTGATTGGTCAAGCCCCATCCATTCGCTGGCAACAATTAGGTGGCCAGTGGAAGAAATCGGGAGAAACTCAGTAAGACCTTCTATTGCACCGAGAACAATAGCGTGAATTATGTCCATAAATTAGTTGCTTAGTCAGGATAGTAAATCCCATTTGTTTTAAAATTGCCGCGCTAGAATAACGCTTATTTTGTCAATTTGAAAGACAGATATTGTTTGTGAATAGAAAAAATTGATCGGTGATTATACAGAGATTATCAAAGCACAAATGCTTCGGTGAATAATGACCTCTCACAGATCCTCCCTTTCTTCTAATAAGCCCTCATTGATTGAGTCGGTTGTGCCAGCGCTATCCTCTATGCGACTATTAATCGCATCTTGGACGACAACACTGAGCTCTTTTATGCAGGTTTCTATGTAGTTTGCATGTTGATCTGAGCTAATGCCGTCTACTTTGGCAAAGCCCTCACATTCGAGGCGAATATATCGCATTTCCTCTGACCCAAGGCCATTGCTTGGCGATGGGGCTGTGTTTTCAGCCGATAGATTGTCAATACTCATGCAGTTGGCAACGGTCATTTGTGAGATGCAAAGGAGGCAGCATCCCATTAATGAGTGGGGTAGTAATTTCATCATACATTCCTTGTTTAATGCTTATTTTTGTCATTAGCGTTGTGCGGTAGCCGGAATACTCCCATGTAGGAAGATAATGATGCATACACAACGGTTCAGAGTATAATGCCTGTTTTCAAAACATGCAGAAAGAATAAAGTGAGACTATCATCTGACCAATTCCGTCATTGGAAGCATAAATCTATCACCTTTCTAGGGATGTCAGGTGTCGGTAAAACCTATATTTCCACCATTTTGCGCAATAGTGAATGGTTTCACTACTCTGGCGACTACCGCATCGGGACGCGCTATATGAGTGAACCCATTTTGGATAATATTAAATCTCAGGCCATGCAGGTGCCGTTTTTACAAGACCTGCTGCGTAGCGATTCAATTTATATCAGCAACAACATTACGTTTGATCACTTAAAACCCTTGTCAACTTTTCTAGGCAAGTTAGGTGATCCAGCAATGGGCGGTTTAACCCTCAACGATTTTAAGCGCCGCCTACACCTGCATCACCAAGCAGAAGTTGCGGCGATGCTTGATGTACCTGCATTTATTGAAAAATCCAGAAACCTTTATGGCTTTAATCATTTCATCAATGATGCGGGGGGCAGTGTTTGTGAGTTAGACAATGACGCCGTACTAGAAACATTGAGCGAACACACCTTAATGATTTACATACAAGCCTCAAAAGCAAATGAAGAGACCTTAATACAGCGCGCCATTGACTCCCCTAAGCCACTGTACTATCGAGAGTCATTTCTCGACGAACAGTTAGCCGATTACATGCAGGAAAAGCAGATTGAATACATTGCATTAATCAATCCTGATGACTTTGTACGCTGGGTCTTCCCTAAGTTATTTAGTGCTCGAATTCCCCGTTATGAATCCATTGCGGATCGCTATGCTTATACCATTCAAACCGCTGAGTTATATCAGGTAAACAGTGAGTCTGATTTTTTAACGCTCATCGAAACCGCTATCGACAGAACCCCTTAAAGAGTTGCCAATGCCATTAGTTGCCCATAATAATTTACCTGCATTTCAAGATCTGCATGCAGAAGGTCAGATTGTTTTAAGTCATGAGCGCGCTAAACACCAGGACATCCGCGCCCTGCATGTTGGCTTGTTAAATATGATGCCAGATGCCGCATTAGTGCCAACTGAGCGCCAATTTTTTCGCTTAATTGGTGCCAGCAACCCTATTGCACAGTTTTATGTACACCCCTTTGCGCTTCCTGAGCAGGTGCGTAGTGATAAAGCACGTAAACACATTGCGGATCATTATGAAACCTTTGAGGAAATTCAAGCACAGGGGCTGGATGCGCTTATTATCACGGGGGCTAATGTCACACATGCCAATCTTGCTGATGAAGCATTTTGGGAGCCATTGAACAAGGTCGCTGAATGGGCCTATGAGAATGTAACGTCTACCTTGTGCTCTTGCTTGGCGACACATGCGATTATTGAAGCAAGGCATCAGCAAACACGGCAAAACTTGGGCGAGCGTAAGCACTGGGGGGTTTTTCAGCATTGGGTGAAAGATAAGACACATCCTTTGGTGTCAGACATTAATACTCGTTTTGACGTACCCCACTCGCGCTACAACAAAATGAGTCGGCAGCAGTTTGCTGATGCAGGATTAAAAGTGCTGGTTGAGGGCGAAGAAGCGGGCGTGCACTTGGCTGTGAGCAATGATGGCATTCGTACTGTGTATTTTCAGGGGCACCCTGAATATGACAGTGTTAGTCTGCTCAAAGAGTATAAGCGAGAAGTCATTAGGTACTTTACAGCTGAGCGAGCGGACTACCCGCCGTTTCCTGAAAATTTCTTGGATGTTACCTGTCAAGCGGTCTTTGATGAGTATCAAGAACGAGTCAAGCAGAGCAGAGCAGCTAGCCATGCCATGCCTACTTTTCCTGAGCATATCGTACTGCCCAGAATTCAAAATACATGGCACGACTCTGGCCTTGCTGTGATCGGCAACTGGATGGGCCTAGTGTATCAAATGACAAGTACCGACCGTAAGCAACCCTTTATGGACGGGTTGGACCCGCAGAATCCATTGGGGCTCTCATCTATTTAAGCTTTCATAACTCATTTAGAAGGGCAGTTGAGGTAAAGTCTGCTGTTCAGCGGGCATAAATCTTAATGCCTGATAATCGGCCATCACGGTATTGGGGTATTGGTAATGCCCCGTCAGCTTGTTTCAACGCTAATAAAAAATCTTTTGAGACGATCTTATCAATACCGCTACGCAAGTCTTACTTACGCCTTATCTGGCCATAAAATAATGATTAGCCAGTAATGCTAAGTGGCGACTGATTAATTTGGCAATCAACGAGAACGAATCAATGATCCTAAGAACCAAAATAGCGGCGGCGGTGTCTGCTGTGTTGTTTGTTGCTGTGGGCACAGCAACAGCGGATGTCACCTTATACGACTATACTGAAACAGCCAGTTCCTACCAAGATGCGACGCTTGGCGGTAAGTTCAACACTTCTAACGGCAATGGCCATGGCCAAACCGCTTATAATGCAAGCCTAGATTTGGATTACAACCGGGTGATGAGTAGCGCTAACCGCAATTTAGAAATGAACTTCTTAGGTAGCGGCTCAATTATTCGTGGTAAAGAGGTTGGCTCTTCGTCAACTAGCAGCTACTCAGCAAAGGGTGATGCCACATTAGAAAACTACTTCAGCCCAGATTCAAAAGGCCTTTACTGGTATGGTTCTGCTGAAGTTGGTCTTGAGAAGAAATACGATGACCTATTTACTAAAATTGGCGCAGGGGTAGGTTATGGTCGCGTGGTTAATGTAACGCCTTTAGCAAAAGCGATGCGTTTGATTGAAGCACTGGTTGATGAAGGTATCTTGGCTAAAGAGCCAAACAAAGCGACCTACCTAAAAGTTGCGCAGGTCGTTTCGCGTGAAGATGAATATAAAAGCAAGTATCGTCTTGGTAACTACGAACAGCAGTGGATTGCTGATATCGAGAAAGCACTGCTAGCTAGTGGTCAGGTGCAGGGCTCCTTGGGGGCTGTTGGCACCATTAAAGTGCATGATGTGCTGATCAATGAGCGGATTTTTTTGCGTAAACATGGTTGGAAAGTCAATGCAGGTTTAGGATTAATCCTGTCAAACTATGATGGCACTAGTGGTGGTGACCCTACTTTAGATATTGGCGGCGAGTATCATCAACCCATTGACAACAAGACGCAGTTTTCAAATACCGCAACACTATCCGGTATATTTGGTGGAGACAATACGGGTACCCGCTTTAATAATGAAATGAAGCTAACGCGTGAGCTGACAGATAAAATTGACTGGGAAAATACCTGGGTGCTGGATTATAACAAAGCAGGTGATAACGGTGGTAAAGATCTCACCAAGCATGAACTGAGCTCCATTTTTCACTACCACCTCAATAACAAGCTAGACCTTGAAGTGATTGCAAAGGTGTCAGACGCTGAAGATGGTATTGCTAACAATGCCAATACTGATGCGGATGATGACAACGATGATACAGATTTATCACTCAATATTGGTCTGAGTTATCGCTTGCAGTAAGCTCAAACGACTGAAGGAGTACGAAGCAGGCGAGGGTTTAATCACTGCCTGCTTTTTTATTACACAACTATTAGCCTGCTTCTCAT
>JBMZDT010000098.1:0-7058 GCA_049614505.1 Leucothrix sp. | reverse complement strand
TGGTGAGGCACGCCAATATGCTTAAGTGGATCTGGGTATCTATTGTCATTGTCATCCTAGATCAGCTAAGCAAGTGGATGGCCGTGGCAAACCTCGAAGAGCGTGTACCTGAGGCGATCATACCGCATCTTAATTTTACGCTCGCTTACAACTACGGCGCTGCCTTTAGCTTCCTTGGTGATCAAGGCGGGTGGCAGCGTTGGTTCTTCGTCGCCCTATCCTTTATTGTTAGTGGCTATATTGTATACTGGCTGAGGAAGTTGGATCATAAAGAGCAATGGACAGCCATATCGCTAGCGCTGGTATTGGGTGGGGCATTTGGTAATGGAATCGACCGCCTGCTTAGCGGCCGTGTCACAGATTTTATTGACCTGTACGTCGATCTGGATGTATTTTTCCTGACTGACGGTCACTTTGCCATTTTTAATATTGCTGATATTGCAATTACGATGGGTGCTGTGCTCTTGGTAGCCATTAGCCTAGTCACTCCGGCTGACCCAGCGCTGGAAAAAAATGCTTAGATAACAGGCTTTGCCTTACCAATCTTCGTCGCGTCAATGGTAGTAAATGAGTAGGTGCAATCATTTTTTACCAGCTCCAATTGAGAGGGCGTGCGCGGAAATTTCCGGCAGTTAGGCGGACGATATTTATAGATAGAGCAACGGAACAATCCTTGCTCATCTGTTGTCAAAAATCTGCACTGTACGGGCAACTTACAGCAGGCACCACAGCCATTGCAGGAGCCTGTGCGATCTTTTTGCACAGGTAAAACAGATGTAATGGTTCGTATTAACTTAGAAGACATATAACAACTTTGGTTTAAGAAATAACTATCAGAACATTTAAGCCTGAGTAAATTAACGCCGCAGTATAATCTGCAAATGGGGTCTAGTCACTACTACTAACACAAAGTTAGAAAATACTATACTCGGGAGAAAACATGATTTTTTTAAATAAACCCGAACTCTCTGATAAAGACGTTACCGATTACACTATCTACAAAAAACGTCGCCAGTTTATGAAAACCGCTGCTGGGCTAGGGGTCATTGCAACAACAGGGGCTGCGATAACCCCCTTGTTCAGTCAGTCAAAAAGCGCTGCGCTATCGACCGACGAAGAAAAAACGCCCTACAAAGACATCACCAACTATTGCAATTTTTATGAGTTTGGCACAGCCACAACCGACCCTGCTGATAATGCACATACACTTATCACTTCCCCTTGGACAGTCGATGTCGATGGTGAGTGTGCAAAGCCCGGCACCTATAATCTTGAAGACCTATTGAAAAAAGTCTCTATTGAAGAGCGCATTTACCGTTTTCGGTGCGTGGAAGGCTGGTCTATGGTGATCCCTTGGATGGGGTTTCCTTTGTCGCAGCTTATTGAGCGTATGCAGCCGAATAGCAATGCCAAGTATGTTCGATTTCAAACGCTGTACGATCCTGAAATGATGCCAGGACAGAGGGACAACATACTCGAGTGGCCGTATGTAGAAGGCTTAAGAATGGATGAGGCAATGCACCCTTTGACAATGCTAGCCACGGGTATTTATGGCAAAGATTTGCTGAATCAAAATGGTGCTCCATTGAGACTCGTTGTACCTTGGAAATATGGGTTTAAAAGCATCAAAAGCATTGTTAGTATTAGCTTTACTGAGACCCAGCCTTATAACTCTTGGCAGCAGTCCAACCCAGCAGAATACGGTTTTTACTCTAATGTGAACCCTGATGTACCCCACCCTCGCTGGAGCCAGAGCAAAGAGAGACGCATTGGGGAGTTCTTTAAACGAAAAACGCAGCGGTTTAATGGTTATGAAGCTGAGGTGGCTGCTTTGTATAAAGGCATGGACTTAAAACGCTACTTCTAAGGGCGCTGTGCATATTCAACCCAAGTTATTCAAGACCGTTGTTAAGCCCGCGGTATTTATACTGCTATTGCTGCCACTGCTAGTACTTCTGGCAGGTGCTTATCACAACACATTGGGCGCAAACCCTGTGGAATACATGCTGCGGGAGCTTGGTGAGTGGTCTCTCAGAATACTATTACTGACATTATGTGTATCACCCTTAAGTCGGATATTACAGTGGCTACAACTACTGCAACTCAGGCGGATGGCTGGGCTATTCTCTTTTTTTTACGCGTGCTTACACCTGCTGTGTTACTTAGGATTTGAACAGGCATTTGATGTGCAGGCCATGCTTATTGACATCTGGGAGCGACCCTTTATTACGGTGGGCTTTGCGGCTTTCCTGACACTATTACCTCTAGCAATCACCTCAACGCGCACAAAAATACGACAGATGGGTAGGCACTGGAAGGTGTTGCACCGCCTCATTTATCTGGCAGTCATATTGTGCGTGATACACTTTTGGTGGTTGGTAAAAGTAGACATTAACGAACCCTTGATATACGCAACACTAACTACAATCATTCTTTTTGAAAGAATTTGGCATAGAGTAAAAAATAAACCCTAGCCAGCCGCGAGTTAGCATGCCTACTACTTCCGACCTAAATAACAATAATAATAACTAAATCGGCAGCTAATAATGAAAAATACAGCCTTGATCAGCGTGTCTTTTCTTGTATTGCTTGGTGTGTCAGCCTGCAGTACATCCAGTCAAAAACCTCAAAAAATTGCTAAAAAAGCCCCTCAAGCACACAGTCGCTCAGCACTTACCCAACGCAAACACACAGCAGAACAAAATTGGCAAGCCAAACAGCGGGCAGACGCAGAACACACTGAACAACAGCGCTTAGCTTACAACTATGCTTGGCAACAGCAACAACAATTGAATAAGAAAAAAAAGGCCCTTTCTGAAGCCCAAGCCAGACGTAACTGGCAACAACAGCAATCACAACGCCTAAATCAAGAGCGTAGCCGTTTGGCACAACAACAACGCGTGCAAGAGCAGGAACAACACCGTTTAGCAATGCAATATGCTCAACAGCAAATGCAGCAGCAAGCCCAATTAGCACAGCAACAGGCGCAGGCTCAGCAACAACGTAAAATCGCGCAGCAGCAAAAACAGCAGGCACAGTATTTAGCGATGCTGCGGCCTCCCGTTGCCCCCAGCGTTTCCCCACAAGGTGGGATAGCGCGACTTTCATCCGCCGAAATTAAGACGATTGGCGACAAAATTTTTCGCAATGAGAGCGGTGGCGATGTGGATAAGCTAGTGCATTGGAATGTGGGCGAAAACTTTGCATCAATGGGTATTGGCCACTTTACATGGTATCCCGCAGGGCGCCGTAATCGCTTTGGTAACACGTTCCCAGGACTGCTTGATCATCTCCAAGCAAATGGCGTGCAGTTACCAGTCTGGGTGCAAAAAGCCCGTTACTCTGGCGCACCATGGCGTACTAAAAATGAGCTGTTGTATGCAAAAAACTCTCCCCGTCTACAAGCATTTCAGGATTTGCTTTATCAAACACGTTACCTGCAAGCCAGCTATATTTTTGAGCGCGCTAAACGAGCGATGCCTCGCTTAGTGAAAGCAACCCCTCCGCATTTACGGGCACATGTCGCGCAAAATCTCAACGCAGTTGCTAATACACGAGGAGGCTGGTATGCACTCATTGACTATGTGAATTTCAAAGGAGAAGGCTTGAATCGCAAAGGCGGCTACAAAGGCCAAAACTGGGGATTACTACAGGTGCTAGAAAACATGCGGCCCAGCGAGCCGGGTCAAATGGCACTTAATAATTTCGCTGACTCCGCTATTCAAACATTACAACGCCGGGTGCGTAACTCCAACCCAAAACGAGGCGAGTCAAGATGGATGCGCGGCTGGACGGTTCGCTGCAACACTTATCGCCAACCTTTTGTTATTTAACAACGATACAAGCGCTTGATCTCATGAATCCGAGCTCAAGCGCTTCATCATCAAGTGAAAATGCTGAACCAAATCAGGATAATTGCGCAAGATACTTTGCTCTACCCAAGCAAAACCGGCGCCTTTATTTCCAGACGCCTGCAAGTTTGATAGAATCTCTTCTGCCTGATTTTTCGCTCCTACTCCTAAACAAGCAACTGCTTTAACCAAAAGCTCTAAGCTATCTGAAAAAGCAACCTTAGAACCTGCATTGAATGCTTTATGCCATTCTTTCTCACCTAAATAATAGAAGAAGATTGGTACATGATAATAACCAGGGGGTGTTTCGTTGTAACGAGATAAGCCTGAAATAATCTGAAAACCCTCTTCTTTTTTCCCCATGAAAAACAACAAACTACCATAGATGAAATCCCACATTGTATTGTAAGGATTAAGTTGGCGCGCGTTATTTAGATAGATCACTGCTTTTTCATACTGATTTAATGCAAAATAATAAAACCCAGTGAGCACTGCTATTCCAGCATCATGAGGCGCGTATTTTCCGACCAGTAAGCAATGTGCGAGCCTGTCTTCCAAACGCGTTTCTAGCAAGTTGTAGTTTAAAAAGTAGTCAAAAAAGCCAATCGCTAAGTAGCTACCCTGCGCATTAAGGTCATCAGGATACTTTTTTAATCGATTGTCTAAGTATTCCAAAAACATCTCACAGGCTGCTCTGTTGGGATTATTGCAAAGGCTAATAAATTGCACAGCCGTCATATGCTGATCTTCAACATACGCTAACCCCATTTCTAGATACATCTTGGCCCAGTGAGACCCCAAAACACCGTAAGAATCAGCAACTAGCGGGCTGATAAGTTTTAAATAAAACTCATCTAGGCCATCGTTTGTTGCAGATTGTGGTAAGCGCGTTGAATGGCTCCATAATATTTCCTGACTCAAACGATGTACGACGATGCTACTCACCATAAAATCTTGACGCTTATCTTGCACAACCTCCAACCTCATCACATAGTCATACTGCTCTTCGGCCAAGAAATGAATAGAGCCACGTTGAGCTACCTCATGCTCAGGGTGAAAGTTCACCATCAGATTTAAGTGATCAAAATGATTCAGCCGATAAGATAAGCCCTGACGAATATTGCTCATCAAATTAAGCTCATTATCATTCGCAATCATTGGGCTTTGGCAAAGTAATAAAAGGCTAAAACCGCAACTCTGCCGATGTTCTATATTGCGCGAGAACACCAAACGGTATGAGCCTTTGGGCAAGTGGATTCTAAGAGGTGTTTGCTGAGCATCAATACCATCATAATACGCTTCAAGTAATTTTCTCAGCCGCGCGGCTTCAATTCTAACAATGGGATCTTTTACAGAATCAAACGCGTCACTTCTTCCAAGACAATTGGTTGCAATGGCGCGTTGCTGTAACGATTTGCCACGATTGTGATAGGTATGTTCAATCAGGTAACTCAGCAAACGTTTCATTTGAGGCTTAGAACGAAACAAGCGGCTGGATAGCAGCATGTTTTCAGTCCTTGCAATCGCTTCATCCACTAGCTTATTCCAAGGTCATGATTTACCGCAGCCAGTAATTTTTTTCGTTGCCACTTAACGGGCAGCACTGACGGTAGCTTCATATATTTAACGCATTGATGAACCGTATTAATCACCTGCTGTTTTTTTACAACACACCTCCATTTAGTAATGAGCGATGGCTTGTTATGTAGAAAATAATACAAATAAGCTAACGCTGAAAACAATTTGGGGTAGCGAGAGAAGCGACGGCACAACACATCAAGTGCTGTAAAACCCTCCCAGTCAGACAAAAGGCACCGCAAAGCATGACGGTGAAATGCACATGAAAAATACTGCATGTCAGAGCGGTTTAAGTCAATCAGAGACGGGATCATGACACTGTCCTTTTCCTCATGAAATAGGGTAAACAAGGCATGCAGTGTATGCAGCTTTTCAGATGCTGGCGAAAAACGCAGTGCTTCTCTAACATGCCGAAGGCCCTGCACGACCGGTTCATCAACCATTTGGTAATCATGAATGGCGATGCGAAAGTAAGTATCCGCTAACGCTAAATTGATGACGTTATCTCCAGGATGATGATCAATCGCCTGTTTGATAGCAGAAAAAGCCCGCTCCATGCTGGCTTCACTTTCTTCTGATAGATAGTGCTGATATTGCACCAAAGCCGCTACTTTTAACGCCCCAACTTCTTGATAATTGACACGGCTACTCGCCCACTCTGACCACAACAAACCGATGTCTTGATCAAAAAGTTCTGAGATCAGCGTACCCAGCAGTTCATCGATATGCTGCGATTCATAGCTCGCTTGGAGCGTATGCTGTTTCACAAAAAGTGTTTGTTCTGATGAAGCAGCTTTCACATCGGAGGATAATACAAACTCAGCGCCTACAGCGGCGATAGAGACCCCCATCACAAAATCAATAGCATCAGCCACCTTGCCATCATCATCAGGAATAGCCACTAACAGCCTGATGGCTTCGTGCCTGCCTAAAGCAATCGTAATGCCAATGCGTATCTGATGCCTCAAAAGGTACAACTCTGAGTTGTCTTCGCCCTCAGTGGTAAATTGCAAAAGCACCGATAGCCGCTCCGGGTTTAGCGGTGCGGGGTAAAGCTCAGGCAAATATTTGGCTTGTTGGTCTGCGGCGACAATAATATCGGGTCGATACTGCCCTAGTGGAATCTTAATCTTGTAAGGGCGCAGTGGCTCTTCTGTATAAAAACGATCAAGCAGCTTCCTTAGTCGACCAATCTCTATACGAACAACTGGGTTTTCAGCCGGATCAAAATCAGCCGCTCTGCCAAGGCACTCCCTAGCAACAATGCGCTGGCCGAATGCAGCATTTGATTCATCTTGGGCATGCTTGACTAGGTAACACAATAAGCGTTTGATTTGCGACTTATTTTCAAATAAGCAGGAGGCTATTACATACTCTAATTCCTTAGACAGTTCATAGTCATTAACAGCCATCCAAACAATTTCCCCAACTATTTATTTTAGCTATAAAAATTTGACACTAAGCCAACTATAATTAAAAACAAACCCTGAATACTATATATACACCAAAGAAAATATAGAAGAGATATAAGAATCACTGCTATTTGAATATATAGTTCCACAACATGAAACTAATTTATCAACATCAATTGATGAAAACATTGTAAGTTCAATTAAAATTTCACTTACA
>JBMZDT010000097.1:0-7090 GCA_049614505.1 Leucothrix sp. | reverse complement strand
TGATATTGCTTGCGAGAAAGCCGATTAATCTCTGCCTCATTCTTTTTCAACTCGGCGGCTATCGTATTTGTTTTCTGGCGCGCCTGTTTCAAACCAATATTGGCTTTAGAAATTTCTGCTTTGATTTTTTCTCGCTTATTATCTGCCTGAGCCACTGAATACAGTGAGCCCACAAACACCACAATACAAAGACAGATTAGCCGCTTGACCAAAATAGTTACCTAAATAATTTTTTTAATAATGATGTCAGCACGTTTACTACGATGCGTCAGCGCTGGCTTTACTTAGCTGCTATATTAAAGTATCCGTGGCTACTAATCTATTGTAAGCTTTTGAAGCTAGGGTAATAAACTTCTACAGGGTCGCCAAAACAATGAAAAACTCTAACAGCCCAGCGTTTAATAATACCGAACTGCTTGCGCACGAGAAAGATATTGAACAGGCATCACGTTCACTAAAGGCCATTGCTCACCCACTGCGCTTAAAAATCCTTTGTGTACTCAGCGACCGAGAAGTTAGCGTGCAGGACATTGTTGATTCTGTTGGAACCTCGCAGAGTAATATTTCTCAACATCTGGCCATCCTAAGAGATAAAGAAGTACTGGGTTACCGAAAAGAGGCTAACAAGGTGTTTTATCGGGTTGCAGACTCTCGCACCTTAAAACTACTAGCCATGATGCAGGAAATCTTCTGCCCTCCTCAGGAATAAAAAGGCAAGATACCAATGAGAAGCTTTACCAATAGCAGAACAGACGGTATCGTATCGCCCTATCTTTTCATCCAACGGTTTTAACATGCAAGAGTACCTCGAATTCGCCCGCAGCAATCCCTTATTATTTGCAGGCTTTTTTGCCGTTTTAGGCCTTATTATCTGGACAGAGTACGGGCGACTAAGCAGAAAATATCAAATGCTACCCGTCAATAACGCTGTGCGTTTAATGAATAACGATAAAACTATTGTCGTTGATGTGCGTGATGACAGTGAAATTGAAGACGGCCTGATTCAGGGTGCCAAGCATATTCCATTGGCAAATCTAGACACTCGTCTGAGTGAATTGGATAAATTCAAATCTGACCCCATTGTGGTTTATTGTCGAACAGGCAATCGCTCAGGTGGCGCTTGCAAGACTTTAACTAATGCTGGCTTCCAAGATGTTCATAATCTGGAAGGTGGCATCATGGCTTGGGAAACAGCTAATATGCCCTTGTCTAAACGCTAACAAGAGACGATTCAATGACTGCCACTGTGACGATGTACAGCACACGCTTTTGCCCCTACTGCATGCGGGCTAGGCGGCTACTGGGACAAAAAGACGTAGCGTTTGAAGAAATTGATGTGGGTGGCGATGCTGGTTTGTGGCAGAAGATGTTGGAACTCAGCGGTAGAGACACTGTACCGCAAATCTTCATTAATAATGAAGCGGTTGGGGGCTATGACGACATTGCTTATCTGGATCGCCAAGGAAAGCTTGACGCTATGCTGGCAGCTAAGCCGTAGTTCAACATAACCGCTCAATCAATAACTTATAACTTATCAAAAACAGGAAACATCATGGCTGAAGAAGGACAAGCCGCAGTGAATGGCGCTGCTGCTGAAGAACCACAATTTGTAATCGAGCGCATTTACATCAAAGACGTTTCGTTTGAATCACCTAACAGCCCCACTATTTTTACACAAGAGTGGGACCCTGATACCAACCTTCAGCTAAACACCCAAGTAACTCCTTTATCAGAAGGTCATTACGAAGTTGAGCTAATGATCACGATCACCGTTAAGAGTAAAGAAGAAACGGCGTTCTTAGTCGAAGTGACTCAGGCAGGCGTGTTTAAAATTACGGGCTACCCTGCGGATCAACTTAACCACCTACTCGCCAGCTATTGCCCTAGCAACCTCTTCCCTTATGCTCGTGAGGCCATTGCTAGTTTGATCTCTAAAGGCAGCTTCCCAGAAATGCACTTGTCGCCAATCAATTTTGATGCGCTCTATGCACAGCGCATGGAAGAAGAGCAAAATGCTGCCGTTGAAAATGGCGGTCAGGCTGAGGCTTAATGTCTCGACTGACGCATTTCTCAGTTTATGGAGCGGGCTCGTGGGGGACCGCTCTGGCTATACAGCTGGCTAGAAATGGCATCAACACCCTACTTTGGGGCCATCGAAGTCAGCAACTTGGCGATTACAACGCAGCTCGCAGCAACACCGACTACCTCCCTGATATCAACTTTCCAGCATGTTTACACTGTGAAACGGATCTAAGCGTACTCACCGGTCACAGTCAGTATCAACTGATCGTGGTACCTAGCCATGGTTTTCAGGATTTATTACTACAACTAAAACCGTATCTTACGGCTAACCATAAACTACTCTGGGCGACTAAGGGCCTTGAACTAAATACCGGCAAGCTACTGCATCAGCTGGTAGAACACACACTACCCGAAGTATCTGACTATGGTTTGGTTTCGGGGCCAACCTTTGCCGCTGAGGTTGCAAAAGGCCTACCAACCGCCATGACCGTTGCTGCAACCTCCCCACAACTTGCACAAGCGACTGCGAGCGCATTCCAATCTGATAATTACAGAGTGTACACATCAAATGACATTGTTGGTGTAGAACTCGGTGGCGCAGTGAAAAATGTACTGGCCATTGCTGCCGGCATTGCCGATGGGCTCGGCTTTGGAGCCAATGCACGAACTGCCATCATTACCAGAGGCTTTGCTGAAATCGTTCGCTTAGGGCAAGCAATGGGGGCAAAATCTGAAACACTGATGGGCTTATCGGGCATTGGGGATTTAATCCTAACTTGCACCGATGACCAATCGCGCAATCGGCAGCTTGGCTTAGCGTTAGGCGCAGGCAAAACCTTGTCACAGGCCATAGATGATATTGGCCAGGCTGTTGAAGGTGCTAAGACATCACAAAGCATCCATCAACTAGCGCAACGTGCAGGGGTAGAAATGCCCATTTGCTTTGCAGTACATCAAATACTCTACACCGGGCTTTCCCCACAAGCCGCTGTTGAGTCTTTAATTTCTCGACAAACCAAGCCTGAGTTCTAAGCAAGCAAGCGCCAACACACTTCATTAATCCCTAGATTAGTGCTATAAAGTGAACATATTTATAAGGGAAGCCAACCTGTTGGCTTTGTACAAAATTCTAATAGGAGACCTCTCATGATGGACAATTTGAATATGAGTGATGCAGTAAGAATGGGGAATGGTGTACTCATTTTGCTTTCGGCCATCCTAACCATGATTAGCTCAGGCTGGATTTGGTTCATGGTATTAGTCGGCGCGGTGATTGCTCAGTCTGCATTTACTGGTTTTTGCCCAATGACCATGCTATTCACTAAGCTAGGGCTGTTTACCAATAAGTAAATACCAAGCTAGGCAGCACATAAGAAAGGCCGATTTGATTCGGCCTTTCTTATGTCACAAGGCTACGCCATTGTCATGAATGTTAAAGGCATGGCACAATGCTCATCAGCCAAAACAAGCTCCATCACG
The DNA here is from genome assembly GCA_049614505.1 of Leucothrix sp. GTDB lineage: Bacteria > Pseudomonadota > Gammaproteobacteria > Thiotrichales > Thiotrichaceae > Leucothrix. Next base: position 3,589 of record JBMZDT010000097.1, on the reverse strand, counting down.
AGCTACCCTACACTTAAGCAACCCAGCGCCTTGCATTCCTAAACATACGCATCCACGGGCCATTTTCTCCCCACTCATCTGGATGCCATGAATTGGTCACCGTACGACAAACTCGCTCAGGATGCGGCATCATAATCGTCACACGACCATCTTCACTACACAATCCAGTGATTCCATCGACAGAACCATTGGGGTTTTCAGGGTAGTGCTCGGTGACACGACCAGTGGCATCCACATAGCGCAGAGCAACTTTGTTTGCTGATAACAATTCAGTCCTATCGACATCCCCATCAAACACGGCCCGACCTTCACCATGCGCCACAGCAATCGGCAGTTTGGAACCCGTCATGCCAGATAAGAAAACCGACGGCGAATCCATCACTTCGACCATACTTACCCGCGCTTCAAACTGTTCAGAATGATTGCGGTAGAATGCTGGCCAGTGGGCTGCACCGGGTATCATATGCTTGAGCTGCGACAACATCTGACAACCATTACAAACCCCCAAAGCGAACGTATCTTCTCGCTCAAAGAAGTCACTGAATGCCTGACTCGCCTGCTGATTAAATAAAATGGTTTTAGCCCAACCACCACCAGCCCCCAGCACATCGCCATAGGAGAAACCGCCACAAGCAACCAATCCTTTGAACTCTGCAAGCGATATTTTACCCCCTAAAATATCCGTCATATGCACATCTACCGCTTGAAAACCTGCTTTATCAAAGGCAGCTGCCATTTCAATTTGCCCGTTCACGCCTTGCTCACGAAGAATGGCCACTTTAGGCCTATTTCCAACAGGGGTGTTTTGAATCAAATCGGCAGCAATATCGTCATGGATATCAAAGGCTGGGCTGGCAAATAAGCCTGTATTCTTAGTGTCAGTAATTAATTCAAACTCTTGCACCGCGCACTGCGTATTATCGCGTAGCGACTGCATTCGGTAACTGACCTCACTCCAAGTTTGCTGTAGTGACGCACGCGGCTCGCTGTAAACGTGTTCATTACCCATATTAAGGGTAACCGTGTCAGCATTATTTAGCACCGCGATAGTGTGTACATGCTGTGCAAGACCAGACGATTCAAAGGCTGCCTTGATGGTTGCTACATCGGTCTGCTTTACCTGAATCACTGCACCAAGCTCTTCATTAAACAATATTTCTAAAGCCTGTTCGCTGACCGCTTTATTGCTTGAAGCACTCACTAGCGCCGCCAATTGAACATCAATACCTGTACGCCCTGCAAACGCCATTTCAGCTAAGGTCGCCAGCAAACCACCATCTGAGCGGTCGTGGTAAGCCAATAGCAAGTCGCGCTCATTTAAACGCTGCAAAGTATCAAAGAAACCCAACATCATCTCGGTATCTTGGAAGTCAGGTGCGATGTCGCCCACTTGCCCATAGACCTGTGACAAGGCCGATGCCGCCATGCGGTTCATGCCCTTCCCTAAGTCAATAAGTAATAGGCAGGTATCACCTTTATCAGTGCGAAGCGCTGGTGTCAGTGTGCGACGAATATCCTTGACCACCGAAAAGCTGCTCACAATTAAGGAGAGTGGCGCAGTCATTTCACGGGGCTCATCACCCTGCTGCCATACTGTTTTCATCGATAAAGAATCTTTACCTACCGGGATGCAAATACCCAACTTTGGACAAATTTCTTCACCGACCGCTTGCACCGTTTCAAATAACGCCGCGTCTTCACCTTCATGGCCTGCTGCTGCCATCCAATTGGCTGACAGCACCATGTCAGAAAGCTTATCGATATTGGCTGCTGCTACGTTCGTAATTGCCTCTCCGATTGCCATACGACCGGAGGCCGCAGGATTAACAAGCGCTAACGGTGTACGTTCGCCAATAGCCATCGCCTCGCCGGTATACCCCTGATAGTCCGTCGCGGTTACCGCCACATCCGCTACGGGCACCTGCCAAGGCCCCACCATTTGATCCCGATTAACCATCCCCGTAATACTACGATCCCCAATGGTAATCAGGAATGCTTTGGACGCAACGGTGGGCAGACTCAGCACACGCTTGATGGCATCAGCTAGATCAATACCCGTCAAATCCAAAGCAGGTTGATTAAAGCTCACACTCTTCACATCACGCTGCATTTTAGGCGGCTTGCCCAGCAGTACATTCATTGGCATATCCACCGGATCATTACCGAAGTGTGAATCCGACACCTGCAAATGCTGGTCTTCCGTAGCTACGCCCACGACCGCGTACATCGCGCGCTCACGCTGACAAATCGCCTCAAAATCGGCAAGACGCTCAGCAGCCACGGCTAGCACATAACGCTCCTGTGCCTCATTGCACCAAATTTCCATGGGAGCCATACCCATTTCTGCATTTGGCACATTGCGTAGCTGGAACTGACCACCCCGCCCGGCATCGTTGATAATTTCTGGGATCGCATTGGAAATACCGCCAGCCCCTACATCATGGATAGACAAAATCGGACTCACATCACCTAAGGCCACACATCGATCAATAACCTCCTGGCAACGACGCTCCATTTCAGGGTTACCCCGCTGTACGGAAGCAAAATCCAAGTGTTCGGTGCTCGCCCCACTTGCCATAGAAGAGGCAGCGCCCCCTCCAAGACCAATCAACATCGCGGGGCCACCTAACACAACAATAGGCGTGCCTTCTGGCAACGCTTTTTTCTTTAAATTGTGCTCCCGAATATTCCCTAGACCACCGGCCAGCATAATGGGCTTGTGATAGCCTCGTAGCGCTTGGCCTCGCGGCCCTGGCACAGCCGCTTCAAAGGTTCGGAAATAGCCACACAGATTAGGGCGGCCGAATTCGTTATTAAATGCTGCTGCGCCAATCGGCCCTTCCAGCATAATATTCAATGCCGAATCAATGCGTGCAGGACGACCAAAATCATGCTCCCACGGCATTTCATAGGCTGGAATGTTTAGGTTAGACACTGAGAATCCACACAACCCTGCTTTGGGTTTGGAACCATTACCCGTCGCGCCTTCATCTCGAATCTCACCACCCGAACCGGTTGCCGCACCCGGGAATGGCGAAATGGCCGTGGGGTGATTATGCGTCTCGACTTTCATCAGCAAATGCACAGGTTCTTTGTGAGTGGCGTAGGTTTGGCTGGTTGGGTCTGGAAAAAAGCGGCTAGCTTGTGACCCTTCAATCACTGAAGAGTTATCGCTGTAGGCCGTTAGCACGCCTTCAGGAGAGCATTTGTGCGTATTACGAATCATGCCAAACAAGGTTTGCTGTTTTGGCTTGCCATCAATTACCCAATCCGCATTAAAGATTTTATGCCGACAGTGCTCTGAGTTTGCTTGAGCAAACATCATCAGCTCAACGTCTGTTGGATCACGTTTCAACGTTGCATAGCTTTCGGCGAGGTAATCCACCTCATCATCAGACAACGCTAAACCAAGCTGGGTATTGGCTTCATTTAAGGCCTTTTGCGGCTCATTGCCAAGCTCAACAGAGGTGAGTGGGGCAGGCTCTGCATGACTAAATAACGCAGTCACTAACGCTATATCCTGCACCACTACTTCCATCATTCGGTCATGCAGTTGCGAAGCAATTACTTGGTTTTCTGCATCCGACAG
>JBMZDT010000096.1:0-7111 GCA_049614505.1 Leucothrix sp. | reverse complement strand
TTTCGATCTAATAACCACTATGTTAAGGGTTGGGATGCGTTCATATCATTCTCCTATTGCAATGGGCTCAGCTGAAGCCGGCGACGTTAATGATTTAGCGTCAGGTGTTGTTGTGGTCTCAGCGGCATGTAGTTCTATGACGTTGCCATCGGCTGGAATGTCTTCAGCATCATGCGTGACGAGTAGGGTGGGGATTTTGCGGGCATTGATCCGTTCATAGACAAATCCTCTGAACTGCTGGCGTAAAGTACTATCCAATTTTGAAAAGGGCTCATCCATTAATAATGCTTGCGGTTCAGCAATGAGGGCTCTTAGCAAGCTGACGCGTGCACGCTGGCCGCCTGAAAGCGTAGCAGGGTCTCTGTCATAAAAGCCCGTGAGGCCTGCATTGTCGAGCACATCATTAATCACTTGTTGCCTCGCTGCACGCCCTTTCGTTGTAGCAGGTAGTGCATAGGCTAGGTTGTCACCAACGCTGAAGTGCGGGAATAATAAATCATCTTGGAATAAGATGCCGATACGTCGCTGCTCAGTGGGTAGCGTATCAACGCGCAAGCCATCTAACCACGCTTCTCCTTCAACCATAAACATGGGTTGCGGCGCGCCAATTAACCAGTTGAGAACCGTTGACTTACCAACGCCAGAAACCCCCATTAGGGTCATTACTTGGCCAGGCTTAATATCAAAACTAAGTGGGCCAAGTAGTGGGGTACCGTCTAGCTTGGTGAGTTTAAGGTTTTTTATACTCAAGGTATTCATAGAATGCTCATTGTTATTTTAGCCCTTGACGGTTTCTGGCGTACCAAGCGGTCAATACGATGGCTAGCATAAAGGCACACAGAGGTAGGGCGGTTTGCAAAAGGCTTTGTACGGCTAATACCCGCCTATTACCACCCGCACTAAGGGCAACAGCCTCGGTAGTCACCGTTGCAAAGCGTCCCCCGCCTGAGAAGAGTGTGGGTAGGTACTGTGCCACACTAACCGCAAAGCCAACCGCCATTGCGGCTAATATTGGACGTATTAGCATGGGCCATTTAATATTGAAACAGGCCTGTAAACGACTTTGGCCAAGCGCCTGGACAGTACACAGATAGCGTGCATCAAAGCTATAGTAAGGTCCAACAAGCACCAATAGCATATAAGGAAATGTCCACGTTAAATGGCTCCAGATAACCCCTACAGCGGTGCTGTCTAGATTGACTGTAAGCAGTACGTGGTATTGCGCGGCGGCTATCGGCAGTGATGGGAGTATCAGGGGGGCATAGAGCCAGCCATGATGTTTGCGTGACCCCCATTCCAACCAAGCCAAGGTTAATGGTAACGCGATTAATACGGTGGCAATACCAATCCATAGCGCTGTAAACATGGGTTCCAAATCAGCATTGTTGACGCTTTTAAAGGATAGCGATGCGGGGATGAGTTTTGGAAAAAACCAACCACCTGCAACGGACCAGAGCAGCAAAATAGCCAGTGAGAGCCACCCCGGTATAAAAATAGGTAACCCAAATGCGGCTCTGCTGTTGAAAATTTTACCGGGTTGTCTGACTCCGCTAGGATTACGGTACAACTGTTTGATGCCCCACCAAGCAAACCGCCCAGCAATAATTAGGAGTGCGAGCAGCAGCATTAGGCACATGGCCGCAGCGCTGCCTTTAGCTTGAGTCATCTCATTGGGATCAGTGAGCCATTGCCAGCTTAAAACAGCGAGCGTTGGGGGTGTTGATGGGCCTAATATGACGGCCATATCCACAACCGATAGGCTGTAGGCTAGTACTGCAACAAGGGGCCAGCCCATGCGGGGTAATAATTGGGGAAATAAGGCGCTGACCCAAACTTGTTTTCGAGAGTAACCTAGGCTGTTAGCTAGGGTAATTTGTCGGGAAATAGCTTGTTCACCCAGTAATGTCGCCATAATCCATAGCAAAAACCACGTTTCTTTAATGGCCATCGTAATAGTAAGACTGATGGCATAAGGGTCACGGATGCTGATCCACTGTGGTGGACTGGTCCATTCTAAAAGACTTGCTAAGCCACGTGCTAACCAGCCTGAAGGGGCTATTAAAAAAGCAATCCCAATGGCAAATGCGATGTGCGGAAAGGCTAAAAATAAAGGCAGTTGACGTTGCGCAAGCGTCCAGCCGCGCCCAGGGTAAAGCCAAACCGTAATCATACTGGCACAGAGTAAGGCGAGCAGTGTTGAGCCAACCGCACTGCCTAGCGTGCTCAGCAGTGCACTATTGAATTGCCCGTCTTGAATGAGCGAGTGCCAGACGTGGGTATTTAGTGCAGGAGACAGTACCCAGAGCAGTCCGGGTACTAATGGTAGCAACGTCACACAAATCCCTATTGCCGCCAGTATTGCAGGCAATGATGGCGGCAATTGCTTGAAGGAATGTGTGTGAGTTTGGGTAGCCAATGACTTAAACGATTATTGGCTGCCGTAACGCTTGAGCCATTCTGCTTCTAAGGCTTCCACCCATGTGGCATGTGGCTCAGCTAGGGTTGGATTGACTTCAGTCAAGCTGCCCGGTGCGCGTTTGTTAAATACTGCCTGTTGTGCGTCCGTTAGTTTGCTTGCGTCTAAAACGGAAGGGTCTCCCCATACCGTAATGTCAGCTTTTCTAACCTGTGCTTCGGGTGAGAGTAAGAAGTTAACGAATACCTGAGCACCTTCTTTAGCGTTGGCGTTAAACGGAATTGCCAAAAAGTGAACGTTACCGATGGTGCCATTCGTAAAGCCAAAGCTGTAAGTGCTGGGTGGTAGCTGCTCTTTAGCCACTAAATTGGCGGCATCATTAGGATTAAAGGTTAATGACAGCTTGAGTTCACCGTCTGCTAGTTTTTGGTGCATTTCCGCGTTATTGGCAGGAAATGCTTTTCCTTCGCGCCATGCAACAGGATGTAATGTGTCTAAATAATCCCACAGAGGCTGGCTGACACTGGCAAAGCGATCTGTATCAACCGGTGCGGCTAGCAGGCTGGCATCGTCAATGAGTTCGCTTAACAGCTGTTTTACAAAGGTTGTGCCATGGAAATTTGGTGGCTTAGGGTAGCTAACACGCCCCGGATTTTTGGTGGCAAAGGCTAATAACTGTTTTGCGGAGCGCGGTGGCTCAGCCACAACGTTTTTATCAGCGATAAACGTTAGCTGCGCTGTACCCCAAGGGGCTTCTAGGCCATCCGTTGATTCAGAAAAGTCTTGACGCACAGGTTTAGCGGTATCTACAAACTGCCAGCTTGGAATGGATTCAGCCCATGGTCCAAATAGCAAACCGTTGGTTTTGAGGTTGCGGAAGTTTTCGCCGTTCACCCACATCATATCGACCGAACCCCCTTCATTACGGCCCGCTTCTTTTTCCGTCTTGATGCGTTTAACGACTTCACCTGCATCGGTGATTTTGACGAGTTCAACATTAACATCGTAGCGCTTTTTAACTTCATCTCCAGCCCATTTAACATACTTGTTGATATTGTCACTCCCACCCCAAGCGTTAAAGTAAACAGTCTGGCCTTTGGCTTTTTCGGTAATGCTATCCCAAGTAGTCTCAGCGTGCGCTATCTGAGCACTGGCTAATGCTACAACAGACAATATTGCAGTAGCGAGTCGGTTCTTTTTCATAATTTATCCCATGGTTGGAAACAGCAATCCGCAGTCATTTGCTGTTTAAATAGACGTTGGACAATATAGTCCATGCTAGGCAGTACGTCATCCCAAATCATTTAGATGCGGCGTTAATTGTGTGGTCATTTTTAGACAATGATTTACCACACTAATTTCGTGAAAATTATGCCAGAAAAATCTAACTTAGTGAGTGGTGTCGCTGCTAACGGATAAAAATAATTCAACCGTAGGTGCTTGAATCTTTGTTATTTAATGGCGACAATGGGAAGTTTGACCCAAACATGGGCAGCCTCTCCCAACAAGCTAGGTTTCCCTAGGCTGAACAGCTTCAGTCCATTTAATACTTGCAAGTAATCAGAGGTTTCCACATGCAACGCAACAGCACTGCCGAAGTGAGGCAGCAGTTTTTGGATTTTTTCGCCAATAAGGGGCACGAAGTTGTGCCGTCTAGCTCCCTGATTCCAGGAAACGATAAAACGTTGCTATTCACCAATGCCGGCATGGTTCAGTTCAAGGATTTGTTTTTGGGTGACGAAGTGCGCTCTTACAGCCGCGCAGTGACATCGCAGCGCTGCGTGCGAGCGGGTGGTAAGCACAATGACTTAGAAAATGTTGGTTACACCGCAAGGCATCATACCTTCTTTGAAATGATGGGAAACTTTAGTTTTGGCGACTATTTTAAAGACGATGCGATTAAAAATGCCTGGGAGTTTTTGACGGACGTTTTAAAGCTACCAAAAGAAAAGTTGTGGGTCACTGTTTACGCAGATGATGATGAGGCGGCCAATATTTGGATTAATGAGATTGGCTTTCCCGAAGATAGGATTAGCCGGATTGGAGATAAACCGGGCAAGCCTTATGAAAGCGATAATTTTTGGGCAATGGGTGACACTGGTCCCTGTGGCCCGTGTTCTGAAATTTTCTATGACCATGGGGCGGAGATTTGGGGTGGCCCTCCAGGAACGCCCGAAGAAGACGGTGACCGTTATATTGAAATTTGGAACCTCGTTTTCATGCAGTTTGAGCGCTTTCCAGACGGCACAATGAAACCGTTGCCCAAGCCCTCCATTGATACGGGTATGGGGTTGGAGCGTTTAAGTGCCATCATTCAAAACGGTCACAGCAATTACGATATCGACTTGTTTCAGTATTTGATCAAGCATATTGCGAATATGGCTGGCACCGATGATTTAGACAATGCCTCACTTAAAGTCATTGCTGATCACATTCGCTCCTGCGCGTTTCTGATTTTAGACGGTGTGGTGCCCTCTAATGAGGGGAGAGGGTACGTATTACGGCGTATTATTCGTCGCGCGGCTAGGCATGGGCATAAGCTGGGTTTACAAGGTGTGTTCTTCCATGAGTTGGTTCAGCCATTAGTGGATATGATGGGTCAAGCTTACCCTGATTTAGCGGAAGCACAGCCGCGCATTGAAGCAACATTGCATAAAGAAGAAGTACGCTTTGGTGAAACGCTAGATAAAGGTATGAAGTTGTTAAATTCGGCCATTGCCGATTTAGATGGCAACGTGTTACCCGGCGAGGTTGTCTTCAAACTTTACGATACGTTTGGTTTTCCCGTTGATTTAACGACTGATATTGCGCGTGAGCACGCCATTGAGGTTGATGAAGCTGGCTTCAATGCAGCGATGGAAACGCAGCGTGAAACAGCGCGAGCGGCTGGTAAGTTTGGTGTTGATTACACAGACAAATTAGATGTTGCAGGCGATACCGCTTTTGTTGGCTATGAGCAATTGGCTAGTAATCAAAGCACAGTGCTTGGGTTGTTTGTTGAAGGGGAAGCTGTTGATAAAATTGCTGCTGGCCAAACCGCGCGTGTTGTCTTAGATACAACGCCCTTCTACGCTGAGTCAGGTGGTCAGATTGGTGATGCAGGAACGTTGAAAGCTAATGACAGTGTGTTTGCCGTAGTCGATACGCAAAAGCAAGGCGATGTATTCATTCATCAAGGAATGCTTGAAGTAGGCACGTTAAGCTTAAATCAAACGGTCACGGCTGAGGTGGACGAAGCGCGCCGTCAAGCGATTGTCCTGAATCATTCTGGCACACACCTAATGCACAAAGCGATGCGTGATGTGCTGGGTGATCATGTTGAACAAAAAGGCTCCCTTGTGACTGCTGAGCGTTTGCGTTTTGACTTTTCACACCCTGATCCCGTTACGCCTGAACAGATAGCACGCATTGAACAGCTGGTGAATACAGAGATTCGTAAGAATAGCGCGACTGTGGCGGAGTTGACCAATATGGAACGTGCGCTTGAAAAAGGTGCTATGGCACTATTTGGCGAAAAGTATGGAGATGAAGTTCGCGTGCTAACTATTGGATTTTCAACAGAATTGTGTGGTGGTGTTCACGTCGAGCGCACGGGTGATATTGGCCTATTCAAATTGGTAAGTGAAGCAGGGGTAGCGGCGGGCGTAAGGCGTGTAGAGGCCGTCACTGGGGCGCATGCGTTGGAATGGGTTGATGAAAAAGAGGCGCAGCTTGCTGCTATTGCCAAATCCGTTAAGTCGAATGCTCAGAATGCGTCTGAAAAAGTGCAGCAACTGGTTGATAAATCAAAGCAACTAGAGAAAGAGCTGGAGCAAATGAAGGCTAAACTAGCGGCGCAAGCAGGCAATGACTTGGTTTCTCAGGCAGTTGATGTCAATGGTATTAAGGTACTTGCGGCTAATTTGGAAGGTGCTGATCCTAAGTCATTACGTGATACCGCTGATCAGCTGAAAAATAAGTTGGGTAAAGCAGCCGTATTGATTGCCACGGTGAATGGTGACAAGGTTAGTTTGGTTGCATCAGTGACTAAAGCGGAGAGCACAACGATTAAAGCGGGCGAACTGCTTGGGTTTGTAGCCAAGCAAGTGGATGGTAAAGGTGGTGGTCGTCCTGACATGGCACAGGGCGGAGGCACGAACCCTGCGGCTCTTCCTGCTGCTTTAGATTCTGTTATAGATTGGATTAAGGAACGCGTATAAATGGCTCTGATTGTTCAAAAATATGGGGGGACTTCAGTTGGAAGTCCAGAACGTATCACGGAGGTTGCTAAGCGTGTTATACGCTGGCGTGAGAAGGGGGATGATGTTGTTGTCGTCGTTTCGGCTATGTCAGGGGAAACCAATCGCCTAGTAGGATTAATCAATGCTTTAAATCCTGAAGGCTCTGCTCGTGAGAAAGACGTTATTTTGTCAACAGGTGAGCAAGTCACTATTGGCTTGCTCGCTTTGAGTTTGCAATCGTTAGGCTGCGAGGCGCGTTCTTATACGGGCCAGCAAGCGCGTATCTTGACCGATAGTGCGCATAGCAAAGCGAGGATACGTGAAATTGACGGTGCGCCAATTAAAGCGGATCTCAACGCAGGCAATGTAGTCATTGTAGCTGGGTTTCAAGGTGTTGATGCGGATGGCGATATTACCACTCTAGGTCGTGGCGGTTCAGATACAACGGCCGTTGCGTTAGCGGTGGCCTTACAGG
>JBMZDT010000095.1:0-7239 GCA_049614505.1 Leucothrix sp. | reverse complement strand
AAGGCGGCTACTTCACTCAGCGGAAATGTCGATGTGTTACAAAAAGATGCGAGCAAAGCGATGGTGGATGCGCGTGTGATGATGCAACGTGCAGGTAAAGCTGCAACGGCCTTAAGTGGCAGTGCTGGTGTGCTGCAAAAAGATGCCAGCAAAGCGATGATTGATGCGCGCGTGATGATGCAAAAAGCGGGTAAATCGGTAACGACTCTGCAAAAAGATGCGGGTAAAGCGATGATTGACGGTCGTGTGATGATGCAGAAGGTAGGCAAGACAGCGGAGGTGTTGCAAAAGGACGCAAGCCGCACGCTTTGGCATATTAACAAAGCGAGTCTAGCGATTGAAAAAGGCGTTAATTCGACGATGAGTGAGGACTCGGCTCTACAATATCGTTTCCAGCAGCTAATTAATGACTTGAGTGAAGCCGCTAGCTCGTTCTCTGTATTGGCAGATACTTTGCAACGCAAGCCCAATTCATTGATTTTAGGGAAATAGGGGAAGCAACATGAGGGTAAAAGTACTGACGGCTAAGCGGGGTAAAGCTATCGTGATATCACTTACTGCTGCCCTGTGGTTAAGTGCCTGTGGGGGCGGTGGTGGGTCTTTAGGTGGCACGCGCTTTTATTCCCTTCAGTCAACGGGGCTGGCACTGTCTGCCAAACCCAATACTGCTAATCCAGTAATCAAGGTAGGCGTTGGGCCGATTCGGCTGACTCGTTTACTGCGCCGGCCACAAATTGTGACGCGTAAGTCAGGCACCGAAATTGCTATGGCAGAGAAGCATCAATGGGGCGGCTTGCTGAAAGAAGACCTGACACAAACGCTTACCGATAACTTCTCAAGTCTCTTGGGAACCGAAAATATTGAACAATATCCTTGGAAGCTAAGTTTTAAACCGAACTACAGTGTGCGAATTGATGTGGATCAGCTAGACGGTGATTTGGGCGGTACGGTGACTCTCAAAGCCCATTGGCGATTGTCAAAAGGCCGTAAAGAAGTGGCTGTGCAAAATACGGTGCTAAGGCAAAAGGTAGTGGGCGGTGACTACAATGCGTATGTCACCGCTCAAAGTAAAGTGTTGTACAAACTGTGTCAGCTCATTAGCCAATCAATGCGTTAGTTACGTGTGCCTTGTGCAACGTAAATGAGGCCGTCTACTGGGAATTTGAGGTCTCTGGCTTTTTGCACTAGGCGCGCTTGGATCACTGGGTCAAGCTTGGGGGTTCGCGATAAAATCCAAAGGGTGCTGCGGTCATTCCCCACAATGAGCGCGTATTGATAGCCTTGTTTATCAAGTTCTATAATATTGTAGCCACCATAAATGGGGCCAAAGAACGATACTTTTAGTCGACCTGTCATTGGGTCAGCAACAAATTTTGCCTTACCTTCAGCGACAGACCAGCGCTGGTTACGTTCTTTATAGCCACGGTTGATGACACGAATCGTACCATCTTGCTTTAAGCTGTAAGTGGCTGTGACATTGCTGAGCCCTCGTTCAAAGGAATGATTTAGCCTAGCCACTTCATACCACTTGCCAAGGAATCGATTGACCTCAAAGCCCTGAACAGGGGTAACACCTTCTGGAATACTCGCGCAGGATGTAAGCAAAAACAGTAAAGCAGCTAATAGGTATTTGTGCATGCTAATCTCCAAAGATTGTGCAACATTATGTTGATAGTCATTTAGATTAGCAGTTCTCTAGCAAGGTCACGTTATTCGTTATTTTTTCTATGGTTATCAAGTAGATGATTGGTTAACTGTAGTGCTAAGAGGTGGTGTTAATAAAAAAGCCAGCGACCGCCTAGGTTACTGGCTTTTAAGTAGTGCTCAGTTGTGTAAGTTTATTTCACAATCTCAAGCAACTCGACATCGAATAACAAGGTGGTATCCGGACCAATTTTAGCGCCACTGCCACGCTTGCCATAAGCTAAGTCAGAGGGAATAGCGAGTTGGAATTTATCACCCACATTCATCAGTTGTAGTGCCTCAATCCACCCCTTGATCACACCGGTAACTGGGAATGTCGCAGGTGTTCCACGCTTGTAAGAACTATCGAACTCGGTTCCATCAATCAGTGTGCCTTTGTAATGCACTTTGACTTTTTGGCTAGCCGTTGGGATTTCACCTTTTCCAGCGGTAATTTCTTTATACTGAAGCCCGCTTTTGGTGACGACAACGCCTTCTTTCTTTGCATTGGCTTCAAGGTATGCTTTACCCGCTTTGATGTTGACTGCGGATTGCTCAGCCGCTTTTTTAGCCTGTTTTTCAGCACTGCGCTTTTGAATTTCCATGATTGATTTACGCTTATCATCATCAGACAGCGAATGTGTTTTATCATTCATGACTTCATCGACGGCCAGTTTGAAGGCTTCAAAGTCAAATTTGACATCATCGCGCTTAAACTGTGACGCTAGGTTGCTGCCCATGATGTAGCTCAAACGTTGATCAAGTGTTTCTAATGGCGCAGCCATTGCCGTCGATAACATGCTGCTCAGTGCCAACGCAGAAGCGAAGGGAATTAATTTCATCGGGTCATCCTCGATTGTCATTATTAAAATATAGTTGCTGTAGCGGCTATTGATACGCCAGCTTTTATAAAACGGTTGAGATTATATATGAAAATTATACAAGCCATAGCACTCCCGTAAAATATAAGGTAGAAAACAACGGATGAACTTAGACTTATTTGATCTTAGTAACAATGGTGATACTTGGGTAGACAGCATCACTGGTGATGCGGTCGTCCTGCGGCAGTTTTTGGTAAACCGCTCCGATGAGCTTGCTGACGCCATAAAACAGGTCGAATCAGCGGCCCCTTTTCGTCATATGCAAACTGCGGGTGGCTTTACGATGTCAGCGGCATTAACTGGCTGTGGTGATGTTGGCTGGGTGAGTGATCGGCGTGGGTATCGCTATGCTGCAATCGATCCGGTCACGGGGGAGCCTTGGCCGAATATGCCAGCTGTATTGCAAGAGATTGCTCAAGCGTGCGCGCTGGAAGCAGGCTATGCTGATTACTTTCCTGATGCTTGCCTGATTAATCGCTATGCACCAAAGGCCAAGATGTCGCTGCACCAAGATAAAGATGAGCAAGACTTTACGGCACCGATTGTATCGATTTCATTGGGAGTACCCGCGACGTTTTTATTTGGCGGTCTCAAGCGTTCAGATAAGACCATCAAAGTGCCAGTTGCCCACGGTGATGTCGTCGTTTGGGGTGGAAAATCACGCCTGTGCTTTCATGGTGTATCGCCAATTAAGCAAGCCTACCATCCATTTTGGGGAGATCAGCGCATCAATATTACCTTTCGGGTAGCTGGCTAAATTGGTTTAAGAGCCAAGCGCTCATTTCGGAATACAGCGGCATAGGGGTTGCGAGTACATTAGCATGCCCAGCATCTGGCACTGTAATCCACAGCTTATTATCATGAGGAATAGCGTTATACAGGGCGCGACCTTGGGCAGGAACCACATACGCATCACGTTCGCCGTGTACCAGCAAGGTTGGAATGTTGATGCTGGCTGCTGATTGCTTAGGTTGAATGGTGTTGATGGCAGGGTAGCTGCGCAGCTGCCGTTCCATATTTAATAGCGGCATTAAGGCATCAACCGCGCCTTTCCATTTTGCTGGGATTTGCGCATCAAGTACTTCCGCAAGAGAGCTAAAGCTGCTGACAATCATTAAAGCATCCCATTCAGCAGACGCTTGACTAGCGGCACTAATGGCAAATGCCCCACCCATCGACATACCCCAGAGTGCGGCGGGTTCGTCAGGCAGCGCAAAATGTTGTTTCACTTCCTGTAACGCTTTTGAGGGGAGGTCTCGCTCAAACAGACTTTCACCAAAGCTCATGGTGTTAACGGTGTTGTCGCCATGCGCTGGCATGTCCAGCAGCAAACAACGAAAACCGGCTGCAACGAATCGCTCAGCAACAGGCAAGAGATCTTCTTTACGCCCTTTGCGGCCGTGTAGTAAAACGACCATGCCTTTAACCCGGCCATAAGCCGGTAGTTCAAACTGCTTATGAGCGAGCTGGCGACGCAGTTTTTTGCCACGCTTGCCTGCACCGGATAAAGCATCCGGCTCGACCAATAGGCAAGGGGCTTTGCCCTCAAGGCACTGGTGCGATCTGATGGTTAAGCCATAATGAGTGGGGTTGGTCAGTCGATCCATGTGGTACTCCTGCAATACTCGGCGCGGGGGAGAGAAAATTGCCTCGTTGATTTGGCTAGCAGCAGCGACGGCTAGCACGAGTAGCAGTAACAGCAAGATAATTAGTTGGCGTAAGGTTCGCCAAGTAACAGTCCAAAGCATAATGACGCCAGAAAAGACAATGGGTGAGTATTGAGTATAGGAAAGAGATTTGCAGAATATGTGCAGGAAAACAGGAGTTTATGACGCTTGCACCATGGTAGCAGTGCAAGCGCTGGGAGGGAAATGATCAGTTTGATTTGGCAGGTGGGCCAACATTAATGTCCACTGAGATTTGTTGGACGATTGAATCCATTGCACGCTCAATGGCTTGTTTCAATTTGGCTGGGTGCTTCGTCAACCAGTCGGTTGCATTGATTTTTTCACCGTCTTTTAGCCCCATATCAATGGGAGAGTTTGCGCTGAAGCGCTTGGTGTAGATGGGTGATTTTGCTGAAGGTTGCAGCTTGGTTAAGGCACTAACACCGACGGCTTGGTGGTTTGAACTCAACATAAAACTGCTGGCTACATTCAACACATTAAGGCTGCTATTAACTGGCACTTTATACCCCTTTACTGCAAGGCCGGGGGCAAAGCTAGGGCCTTTAAGCGTGGCTAATTTTGTTCTAAGTCTGTCATTAGTATCGTAGTTGCCTAACGCTTTAATCACTGGGGCGACGGTGCTGGCACGATTCATATTGATCGCGCCATCCACACCCATGCCTACCAGTGCACCCACTAAGCCGCCGCCCAATATACTGGTTGCGCGTGAAGCGCCTTGGCTGCGTGTATAGGTAAGCTGTGAAGGAGCGGTGAGATCGATGGCTTTGATTTTGTTAGCTGCAAGGGATTTTCTATCGAGACCTGCTGGTGTAGATGAGCAGCCTGCTAAGACAGCAAAGGATAAAGTGAATAAGGCGGCCCGTAGTGCGTTAGTCATATTACTTCCTTATTGTATTTGTTTGGTAAAAGGGAGCGGTTAAAGTAACCACTCCCGCACTTGAAGGCCAAGGCAAGTGTTTCTAACTGTTCTTATCTTACTACAAAATAATCAAATGGTGAAATTGCGTTCACACACCAATGAATACGACACATTATGATGCAGCAGCGACGTAGCGATCTAAGCGACTCAGCATCGTTTGCTTATGTTCCTGTGAAACAAATGCTGCTTCAAAGCCGTTGCGCGCCAAGGTGACGACCTCATCTTGTGTAAGATTAAGTGCTTCTGTCAGCTGTAAGAAGTTTTCATTCATATAGCCTCCAAAGTAGGCTGGATCATCAGAATTCATGGTCGCTTTGAGCCCTGCATCTAGCATTTTCCTCATAGGATGGTTCTTTAAGTCATCAACCACGCAGAGTTTTAAATTAGATAAGGGGCATACTGTTAAGGCTAGCCCTTCATTAGCAATGCGTTGTGTCAGGGCTGCATCTTCTAATGCACGATTACCATGGTCAATGCGGTCAACCTTGAGCAAGTCCAAGGCTTGGTAAACATAGTCAGGCGGTCCTTCTTCACCTGCGTGAGCCACAATGTGAAACCCTTCAGCCCTCGCTTTTTCAAAGACCGCAGTGAATTTCTCTGGAGGGTGCTCCAGTTCTGAAGAGTCTAAACCAACGCCAATAATCTTATCTTTATGAGGTAAGGCCTGCTCTAACGTAGCCATTGCATCATCTGCCTCTAAATGACGCAAAAAGCACATAATAATTCCAAAACTAATGCCTAATTGCCGCTGACCGTCACTGAGTGCTCGATGAATACCATTCAATGCGGTTTCAAACACAATGCCACGGCTAGTGTGCCCCTGTGGGTCAAAAAAGATTTCGGTATGTAGCACATTTTGTGAATGAATACGGCTCAGGTAAGCCCAAGTGAGGTCGTAAAAATCTTGTTCTTCACGCAGCACATTCATGCCTTGGTAATAGATATCTAAGAAATCTTGAAGTTGACTAAAGTTGTACGCTTCTCGTAAGGCTTCAACATTCTCATAAGGGAGTTCAATGCCATTTCGCTGTGCGATTTCAAACATCAGCTCTGGCTCAAACGTGCCCTCAATGTGCAGGTGTAACTCAGCTTTGGGCAGGTTTTCGATAAAGGTTTTCATGGTGCCTCCTCAAGAAATTATTGTTATTGCATTGTTAACCAGTGGTGTTTGATTATCATTATGTCTGCTAGGAACTCGTTCAGCAATAAATCTTCAGCGCAAGGTCAAGACTTGCGACGGCCGAGGTGAAGACCTACACTGCTGGCATGCTTAAAACCCTCGCCATTGCTAACTACCGATCTTTGCTGAGTTTGACTATCCCGTTAGGCCAGCTGAATGTGATTACAGGCGCGAACGGTAGTGGTAAGTCGAATCTATACCGTGCCCTGCGGTTACTTGCTGAGACCGCGGGTGGTGGCGTTATTAATGCCTTGGCTAAAGAAGGCGGACTCAATTCGACCTTTTGGGCTGGCCCTGAAAAGCTTTCACGGAGCATGCAGTCTGGTGCGGTGCCCATCCAAGGAACGGTTCGGCAAAAGCGAGTCCGGTTAAAACTAGGCTTTGCTAGTGAGACACTGAGCTATGCGATTTCATTGGGGTTGCCCAAACCTTCGCGTTCTGCTTTTTCGCTCGATCCTGAGATTAAACGTGAAAGTATCTGGGTCGGCGATTTTTATCGCCCCGCAAGCACCTTGGTTGAGCGAGAAGCCGCCGTTGTTAAAGTACGTGATGCACGTCAGTGGCAGGTAATCGCTAACAATGTAAGCAGCTTTGACAGCCTGTTTGGTCAAATTGCTGACCCTAAAAACACCCCAGAAATTTTAGATTTGCGCGAGACCATTCGTAACTGGCGTTTCTATGACCACTTTAGGACAGATGCTGAGGCCGCTGCCCGACAGCCTCAGCTGGGTACTCGCACGCCTGTAATGCATCATGATGGTAGGGATCTGGCTGCTGCGATTCAAACGATCCGTGAAATAGGCGACCATCCGGCACTGGATGACGCGGTGAGTGACGCTTTTCCGGGAGCAAGTCTCCGAGTCATCGCTCAAGAAGATGGCCGTTTTT
>JBMZDT010000094.1:0-7295 GCA_049614505.1 Leucothrix sp. | reverse complement strand
GAGCTGGAAGCGACCATTACTCGCATGGAAAAAGGTGAAATGAGCCTTGAAGAAGCATTGCAGTCGTTTGAAGCAGGCGTTCGGCTGAGCCGCGA
Organism: Leucothrix sp.; assembly: GCA_049614505.1. Classification (GTDB taxonomy): domain Bacteria; phylum Pseudomonadota; class Gammaproteobacteria; order Thiotrichales; family Thiotrichaceae; genus Leucothrix. The sequence goes on along the minus strand of JBMZDT010000094.1, from coordinate 7,200 downwards.
GTGTCAACAACTCTTGGCCGCCGCAGAGCAGCGCGTCACATTACTGACTGAAGATGGCGAAGAAGATTTCTTAAGCGATGAGTAGTTTGACATTACCTGAGGCTTATCGGGTACGAATTGAACGCGTGTTAGATGAGGTTTTGCCAACAGGGGATATTTCACCTTCACGACTGCATGCCGCTATGCGTTACTCTGCGCTAGCAGGTGGTAAAAGAATACGACCTGGTTTAGTTTATGCGAGTGGTGAGGCTCTAAAGATCCCATTGAGGATACTTGATCGCATTGCGGCCTCTATTGAGTGTATTCATGCCTACTCGCTGATCCACGATGACCTTCCCGCAATGGATGATGATGATTTACGTCGTGGTATTCCCACTGCACACAAAGCCTATGACGAGGCAACGGCTATCTTGTCGGGTGATGCCTTGCAGGCACTGGCTTTTGATATTATTAGTCAGCCAATTGTCAGCTTAACGCCACAAAATCAACTAGTACTTGTAAGGTTGCTAGCACGTGCTGCGGGTTCTCAGGGAATGGTGGGTGGCCAAGCAATTGACCTGGCCTCAGTAGGCAAGCAAATAACCGAACAACAGCTGGAAATTATGCACTCTCACAAGACGGGGGCATTGATCAATGCTTGTGTGATTATGCCGACCTACTGCGATGAACGCATTACAGAACCGCAGCGGGAAGCGTTGGCAGACTACGCTAATGCGGTAGGTCTGGCCTTTCAGGTGCAGGATGATATTTTAGATGTTGAAAGTGATACTGAGACCTTAGGCAAGCCACAAGGGGCTGATATTGCGGCGAATAAGCCAACCTATCCGGCCTTGTTAGGCATGGCGGGCGCTAAGCAAAAACTTGATAATTTGTATCAAGAAGCGGTGGGCGCACTCGATAGATTTGGGGCAGAAGCCGAACTCCTTCATAATATCGCTCAATATATCGTGAACCGAAATAAGTAACTACCTATGCTAGAAGAAATGATGTCGCCTGCCGCGCTGCGGGAACTAGAAAAAGAGTCACTTCCTGAGCTGTGTGATGAGCTGCGGCAATACATTTTACAATCAGTTTCAGAGTCGGGTGGGCACTTCTCGGCAGGTTTGGGAACGGTTGAACTGACCGTTGCGCTTCACTATGTGTTTAATACGCCCGAAGATCGCCTAGTTTGGGATGTTGGGCATCAGGCGTATCCACATAAAGTCCTCACGGGTAGAAAAGACGCACTCAAAAATATTCGTCGCCAAGGTGGGCTGTCGGGTTTTCCAAAACGTGCTGAAAGTGAGTACGATACTTTTGGGGTGGGGCATTCTAGTACCTCTATTAGTGCTGCGCTGGGGATGGCATTAGCAGCAAAGCAGCAACGGTTGGAGCGACAGGCGATTGCCGTGATTGGCGATGGCGCACTGACAGCGGGTATGGCGTATGAGGCGCTTAATCATGCGGGTGATTTAAATGCCAGTATGTTGGTGGTGTTGAATGATAATGATATGTCGATCTCCCCAAATGTGGGTGGCCTAAGTAAATACTTGGCACGACTGCTGTCTGGGCAGTTTTACTCCAGTATTCGTGAGCAGGGGAAAAAAATCTTATCAGGCACGCCTAATGTTAAGAACTTTGCCAGACGGGCAGAGGAACATACGAAAGGTATGTTGATGCCGGGCACAATGTTTGAGGAAATGGGTTTTATCTATTATGGCCCTGTAGATGGGCATGATGTGCTTGAGCTGGTCAGAATGTTTGAAAATATTCGTGATATTGATGCGCCACGTTTTGTTCATGTGGTGACTAAAAAGGGAAAGGGGTATGAGCCTGCTGAAATAGACCCTTGTGGTTACCACGGCGTATCATCGTTTAATCTTGAGCAGGGGATTGTTAAAAGCAATACAGTCTCTACGCCAACCTATACACAAGTTTTTGGGCGCTGGCTTTGTGACATTGCAGCCAGCGATGAGCGGGTCGTTGGCATTACGCCAGCCATGCGAGAAGGGTCGGGCTTAGTCGAATTTTCAGAAACCTACCCCGAGCGGTATTTTGATGTCGCAATTGCAGAGCAGCATGCAGTGACGTTGGCTGCCGGTATGGCATGTGATGGTGTCAAACCCATTGTCGCTATCTATTCGACTTTTCTGCAGCGCGCCTATGACCAACTGATACATGACGTGGCTATTCAAAATCTGCCGGTAGTATTTGCCATCGATCGAGCGGGCCTTGTTGGCGCGGATGGCCCAACCCATGCGGGCAACTATGATTTGTCTTACTTGCGCTGTATTCCAAACATGATTGTCATGGCCCCTGCGGATGAAGATGAGTGTCGGCAGATGCTGTATACGGCCTACTTGCAGGATGGGCCAACGGCTGTGCGTTATCCGAGAGGTAAGGGTGTGGGAGTGGAGCCATCAGTTGATATGGTGGCGCTACCCATTGGTCAGGCAAAACCGCTGCGACAGGGTTATCGGATTGCGATTTTACTGTTTGGCTCACTGTTAGCCTCTGCACAAATAGCGGCTGATGAGCTAGATGCCAGTCTGATTAATATGCGCTTTGTAAAACCACTGGATGAACGCATTATTGCTGAAACAGCAAAACAATATGACCTAATTGTGACGCTTGAAGATAATGCAATTCAGGGAGGAGCAGGCAGTGCCGTGTCAGAATGCCTTGCAAGGTTAGGTTTAGACGTGCCTATTTTGCACTTGGGGATACCGGATAGCTACATCGAGCATGCCGAGCGTGAAGCCCAGCTTGAAGAGATTGGGTTGTCAGGGGACGGTATTGTACGTCAGGTCTGTCGTTTTGCAGCGGGCCGTTATGCGCCTTCACCCTTACCGCAGGTAGCTCTTTCATAGACAAGTCGTTGAATTTGTTGCATTATGGCGCTCGAGTGATAGGCGGGACGGAATGATATATGTAGGGATATGTCAACCAATCGGCCGCAATTTTCGTTTATAGATTAGGGATTTGAGAGAATAACGATGTACTCACCAAACTATCTTGGCTGTATCTAAGTTTGGATTATGACAAACAACACTATTATCGACCAATAATAAGAACAAGGCTCGATTACAGGGGTTATTAAATGTTGGCACAAAGAACGCTGCAACGCACTGTTGAGACAGTGGGGATTGGACTACACTCTGGACAGAAGGTTGGTTTAACCTTGCGCCCAGCCGCACCCAATACAGGAATTGTTTATCGGCGGATTGATCTTGATAAACCTGTAGAGATTTTAAGTCAGCCTGAAGCGGTGGGTGAAACCGTATTAAGCACGACATTAGTACAAGATGGCGTTAAGGTCTCGACCATTGAACATCTGATGTCGGCGTTTGCAGGTTTGGGTATTGATAATGCCTATGTTGATTTGACAGCCTCTGAAATTCCAATTATGGATGGCAGTGCCGCACCCTTTATTTACCTTATCCAGTCGGCCGGTATTGAAACCCAACGAGCAGCGAAGCAGTTTGTCAAAATCAAGCGGCCGATTCGTTTTGAAAACAAAGCCGGATGGGCTGAGCTAAGGCCATTTAATGGTTTTAAAGTATCCTTTGAAATTGACTTTGATCACCCCGCAGTCAAGTCGACACAGCAAGTGCTAGCACTGAACCTATCTGAAACATCGTATAGTCGCGAAATTAGCCGGGCTCGCACCTTCGGCTTTATGCGGGATGTGGAAATGTTACGCTCAAAGAACATGGGGCTAGGCGGTAGTTTAGGAAATGCGGTCGTGCTAGATGAATACCGCGTATTGAATAAAGACGGCTTACGTTACCAAGATGAGTTTGTAAAACACAAGATGTTAGATGCCATTGGTGATTTATACACGCTTGGGCATAGCATTATCGGTGCTTATCACGGCCACAAATCAGGCCATGCAATCAATAATTTGCTACTTCATGAGTTGTTGGCCAATCCAGAGGCTTGGGAGTTGACCACAATGGATATTGAGCAAGAATCAAGGATTAGCTACGCAGGTGAGCTTGGTTACGCCCTAGCCTAATCTCTCAGTCATCGCTCATTAGATCGCAGCGGGTCTGGTCAAGTAGTTGAGTAATGGCTTGCGGCAGTATTTTTACAGAAGGAATCAGTTTCTTTTGTGCCATTTTGGGCGGTGATAGCTTTATCTTGATGGTTTTATAGTCCCGCAGGAAGGTTTGCCTCAAATCAGTAAGAATCGCTTTTTGCTGGTACTTCAGCTGGCTGGCCAAAATTGACTCTTCTACAATAATCACTACGTCCTGTCGACGTTGCACTGCATGCAGGGCGTGCTGCAACGGATCAATCCCTAGAAATTCACAAACTCTTTCAGACAGTCTGTCAATATTCTTGATGCTTTCATATAGGTAGGCGTTTGGGAGCTTATTGACTTGTTTCATGCTCAGCAGTGTAACTGATTTTAAGCGCATTGTGCGGCTAGTGGGTGTGGGGATGAGTTTTCAACTCCGAGTGAACAACAATACAGAGCTACGGGCGATTAACATCGCGTTTGGTAGGCAGTTTATGCTGCCTATTGCGTTATTGGTTTGCGCAATTTTGTGTGCTTCTTCACTGCTGGAGGTGAATCACAGCGTTAGCCCGCCCGTCTATGGCGATGATTGGGTTGATCCTGCAAATATTGGCCACATACAACAACAGCTGGCGACTTTGGAAGGTGAAAGCCAGCGACTAAAAGCCTTTGCCAAAAAAATGGTGACGCTGGCTAAGTTAGATAAAACCATTTTTGATTTCGATAAGCCGCCAGCGCGTGGTGGTTTAGGTGGCAGAAATGTTGCTCAGCGTTATACGATTGGGATGGTCAGGGCAGTTGACCGAGATATTGACCATTTAACGCAGCAATTAATTGAGCGAAGTAATCAATTTGAGCGGATGCAGCTCATACTTCAGTCGAGGCTGCTGGGTGAGTCAGAAAAGCAATCGCGATGGCCTGTGACAACGGCCTATATTTCGTCTCACTATGGTATGCGTAAAGATCCATTCACGGGCAGGCTGAGAAAGCATCGGGGGATTGATTTTGCTGGGCCACGGGGTTCATCCGTGAGGAGTATTGCCGCAGGCAAGGTTGTTTTTGCAGGTCGAAAAGGAGGTTATGGCCGCGTTGTTGAAATCAAGCATGCCAATGGTTTGCTCAGCCGCTATGCCCATTTGCAACTATCGCTTGTGAAAAAAGGCCAGTCCGTGGTTATTGGTGAGAAGATTGCTAAGTTGGGATCAAGCGGTCGTTCCACAGGCCCTCATCTGCATTTAGAAATTCTGAAAAATAATAAAAATATTAATCCACTGGTCTTTCTTGGCAAGCAGCGAGAGTGAATGCGTGTGAATCTGGAACAATACGATTTAGTCATTGTGTTAAGCGTGAATTTATATGCCAATCTATACTATAATCCGTCCTATAAATTCATATTGGCGTAGCTCTGGGCCTTGTTGGTAGGCAGAAAGTCCGCTTGTATTCTTAGCGATTACCCCAATATTTCCTATTTAAGCCTTATTCACTTAAGGTGTTTAAGCGTTGCTGTAAGCATCTTTTGACCGTTTATAAAAGCGGGAATTAATAATACCGGAATCATCCGGGGAGAAGACAAATATCATGATGGGATCGATCGCTAAAAAGCTCTTCGGTAGTCGTAATGACCGAGTGGTTAAAAGCTATTCTAAAGTTGTTAAGCAAATCAATGCACTTGAGGACAGCTATAGTCAACTCAGTGATCAGGCGCTACAGGGTAAAACAGCGGAATTCCGTCAGCGTTTGGAAAAAGGTGAAACACTGGATTCACTAATCCCCGAAGCGTTTGCTACTGTGCGTGAAGCCGGGAAGCGCGTCATGGGAATGCGTCATTACGATGTGCAGCTCATTGGCGGTATGGTGCTTAATGATGGCCGCATCGCAGAGATGCGCACGGGTGAAGGTAAGACGCTGGTTGCTACCCTGACTGCTTACTTAAATGCACTGCCTGAAAAAGGCGTTCACGTCATCACGGTTAATGATTATTTAGCGAGTCGTGATGCGGAATGGATGTCGAAGCTGTATGGTTTCCTAGGGTTAAGTACAGGCGTGATTGTTAGTGGCTTGGATCAGGATGCACGCCAAGAAGCTTATGCCTCTGACATCACGTATGGAACGAATAACGAATTTGGCTTTGACTACCTGCGCGATAACATGGCGTTTAGTAAAGAAGAGCGGGTACAGCGCGCGCTGAGCTATGCGGTGGTTGATGAGGTAGATTCGATTCTTATTGATGAAGCGCGGACGCCGCTCATTATCTCTGGGCCATCTAGCGAGTCAGCAACACTGTATGAGGCGATTGATAAAGTCGTACCGCATTTAACAGCACAGGCACCTGAAGATGAAGAAGGCCCGGGTGATTACTCTGTTGATGAAAAATCAAAGCAGGTGTTCTTAACGGATGCGGGTAATGAGCGTGCTGAGGAGCTATTGCAAGAAGCAGGCATTATTGCTGAAGGCGAAGGCTTGTTTGATAGTTCGAGCATCTCTGTCCTGCATCACTTAAACGCAGCACTTCGTGCACATACGCTGTTTCAATTGAATGTTGACTACATAATTAGCGGTGGCGAAATTGTGATTGTTGACGAGTTTACAGGGCGTACCATGCCTGGGCGCCGCTGGTCTGAAGGGCTGCACCAAGCAATTGAAGCCAAAGAAGGCGTGGACATTAAGCCTGAAAATCAGACGATGGCATCGATTACCTTCCAAAACTACTTCCGCCTCTATGACAAGCTGTCCGGCATGACGGGAACGGCTGATACGGAAGCATTTGAGCTACAGCAGATTTATGATCTGGAAGTGGTGGTTATTCCAACTAATATGCCTGCGGTGCGTAAAGATGAAAACGATCTCGTTTATATGTCTCAAGGTGAGAAATACGACGCGATTGTAGAAGACATCCGTGATGCACAGAAGCGTGAGCAGCCTGTCTTAGTAGGAACGGCATCGATTGATAGCTCCGAAATCCTGTCAGGTTTACTAAACAAAGCTAAAATCAAACACGAAGTGCTTAACGCGAAGCAGCATGAGCGAGAAGCGCACATCATTGAAAATGCGGGACGCCCTGGCGCAGTGACAATCGCGACGAACATGGCTGGTCGTGGAACGGACATTGTACTAGGTGGCTCACTGGAAGCTGAGTTAGCTCAGCTAGGCGGTGATGAAGCGGCCCATGCTAAGTCAAAAGCGGCTTGGCAGCAGCG
>JBMZDT010000093.1:0-7326 GCA_049614505.1 Leucothrix sp. | reverse complement strand
GTCCCGCTCATACCAAATGCGCTAATCCCCGCAAAGCGTTCCTCTCCCGTCCAAGGGATATTCTCAAGGGGTATTTCCAGCGACCAATCATCCCACGGAATCCGTCTGTTAGGTTCCGAGCAATTCAGATGCGGTGGAATGGTATTGTGCTGTAGGGACAGCACGACCTTCATCAGACCAACCACCCCAGCTGCTGAATCCAGGTGCCCAACATTGGTTTTCACTGAACCAAGATACAGTGGCTTGGTGCGCGCTTCACACAGCACGCGAGCGATTGCCATGACCTCGATAGGATCACCCAGCGGAGTGCCCGTGCCGTGTGTTTCCACATAGTCTATCTGTGCAGGCTGAAGTCCAGCATCATCAAGTGCTTCTTGTAGCATCATGCGCTGCGCTGGGCCACTAGGGGTAGTGACTGTGCGAGCATGACCGTCGTGATTAACCGCAGACCCTTGAACCACGGCGAGAATGGTGTCACCGTCAGCCTGTGCATCACTCAGTCGTTTGAGTGCGACCATGCCGCAGCCCTCGCCTTGCCCGAAGCCATCAGCATTGGCATCAAACGTCTTGCAGCGTCCATCCGGTGACAAGGCCTGCATTTGACAAATGCCAATCAAATGCTCTGGCGCGAGAATTAGACTCACCCCACCCGCCAATGCTAAATCACTTTCACCGTTACGCAATGACTGACAGGCTAGGTGCACGGCCAATGATGATGATGAGCACGCCGTATCCAGCTGTATCGCTGGGCCATGAGAATCTAGGATGTGGCAAATTCGACCCGCAGTTAAACCGCGCAATCCACTCAGTTGAGCGTAGCGATCAATCTCACGATTATCTGCGCCATAGATACGCTGCATGGAGTAGTCGTCCCAATACTGGCCAACGAACACCCCCGTTTTACCACCACTCAACGAGCTGGGGGCGATACCTGCATGCTCCAGTGTCTCCCAGCTGATTTCCATCACTAGGCGTTGCTGTGGGTCTAGGCTCTCAGCCTCGCGAGGTGATAAACCAAAGAACTGTGGATCAAACTGGTCGATGTCGTCGAGGTAGTGACCGTGACGTACATACATCTTACCAGGCACCGTCATTTCTGGGTCGTAGTGCGCATCAACGTCCCAACGCTCACTGGGAATTTCACGCAGAATGTCACGGCCAGAGCTTAGTAGCTCCCAAAACTCATCGGGCGTTCGCACACCGCCTGGGTAGCGACAGCCCATACCCACCACAGCAATGGGTTCGCGTGCGGTGCTGCCGTCATCTTTTGCAGCAAGCGCCGCACGCAGGCGTTCAATTTCCGCATTCGCCTCTGCTAACGATAGTGGTTGGCTTTCTTCAAGCGACATGGTTTGCGACCCCATTTCTGTTGATTGCACGTCTGTTGGCATATCTTATGGCTTGCGCAGCTTGAAGCGCTGCACTTTACCTGTCGCCGTTCGAGGGAGATCCCCAACAAATTCTATCCAGCGCGGACGCTTGTGCACGTCAAGTGTTTTGGCACATACTTTCAATAACTCACCAAGTAACGCTGTTGACGCTTTAGTGCTGTCTTGTAAGCACACAAAGGCTTTGGGCTTTAGCAAACCGGCTGGGTCAAAGTGCCCAACAACCGCGCACTCGGTTACAGCATCATGCTGACACAAGGCACGTTCAATCTCCAGTGGCGACACCCATAGCCCACCCACCTTAAGCATGTCATCACCGCGCCCAGCGTGCCAGTAGTAACCGTCTTTATCTACCCGATATTGATCGCCAGTGAACAGCCACTCGCCACGAAACGTGTCGCGGGTTTTCTCGTATTGATGCAGATAAGAAAGTGCAGTGGATTCACCGCGTACCATCAAGTGCCCAACCTCGCCTTGCGATACTTCATTGCCCGCGTCATCAACTAGCCTGACGGCATAGCCATCAATGGGTTTACCACTGCTACCCGGACGCGTACTGCCTGACCAATTTGCCATAAAGGTATGCAAGGTCTCAGTACAGCCAATGGTATCGAAAATATCGAGCTGGGTTGCCTCTTTCCAAGCTTGCCATGCTGATACGGGCAGCGCTTCACCTGCTGATAAACACAGACGGATCGAACGCATATTAAAGCGCTCGCTAAATTTAGGCAGTGCGAGGATCGCCCCGTACACAGTCGGTACGCCAACAAAAACAGTCGGTTCATACGTCTCAATGGCTTTTAACACACCCGCCACCTGACGCGGTGACCCTGCATACAACACACAGCTTGCCCCCACGTACCAAGGGAAGATCAGATTGCCACCCATACCATAGACAAAAAAGAGCTTGGCAACGGAGAACGTTCGATCGTTTTCAGTTATTCCAAAGACATCAACCGCTGAAAGTTGAGCGATCAACGGGTAGTCTTTATGCGCATGTAACACACCTTTAGGCATGCCCGTGGTGCCACTGGAATAATGCAGGGAACAGAAGTCGTCGCGGTGGGTGCGCTCGGCATCAAGCACTGCTGATTCGCCATCAATCCACTTGTGAAAGGTGACATAACCACTGTCCCCGGCATCCCCTATGACAATCACGTGGTGCAATGTTGCGTGCTGTGCCAATACCGGCTCAATAGTACCTAATAGACTGTCATGAACAATCAGTACACGGGCACGGGAGTCAGCAAGAATATAGTCGTATTCCTCAGTTTTCAGCAGCGTATTCATGCCAAGTGCAATGCCGCCAATCTTACCCACTGCAAAAAACGAGATCGCCCACTCCGGCAAATCAGGGCAGAGAATAGCAACACAGTCGCCGAAGCGAACATCCAACCGTTTAAGCGCGTTACCGACCTGATTAACTTGGCGTGAAACCTCGCCGAAGGTCATTGATCCATCGTCGCTTAACAGGGCCGTTTTATCTGAACGAGTCCCAAGGTTATGCTCAAGGATGTCACATAGATTGTAGTGCAGTGGAAGGTCGGCAGCTTTCATTGAAGCGCGCTTAGCGGTCGTAAGCAGAGACGAGTTCGCCAAAGGTCTCAGGGTAGAGATCGCCTGCTAATATCGCGTCAGGAATGTAACCTACCTCACTTTCAATTGATGTGAGTAAGCTCATAAAAGCGAGTGAGTCGAGACCAAACACATCCAGCTCATCGTCCTCATCTATCGCCTCAGGAAACGGCATCGGTGAATGCTCAGCCACCACGCGCGCAAGCTTGTCCTTACAAATATCACGAATACTCACACTAATCCTCCTCAAGCATTAAGTGTTGACCATTGTACTGTTTGGCCCAGCGGGTTTCTATGAGAAATTCGTAGGGATCGTAGGCTCCGCTGCATTGAGCTTATCAATAGCAAACCCTGCCGCAGCTTTGTACTTCGCCATAAAGTCGGCCCTTTCCTGTGCGGGGATGACATCCTCAATCTCATCAAATACCCCACCACAGCGGTCATTTAACATATTCAACAGGCCAAATGGCCCCGCACCGCGATTACGCAACACGAGCTCAGAAATAGGGCCACACAGCTTGCTGTCATAAGACATTAGTGCATCAGGCGTTACGCCCTTTTTCAATAGCGCTGCGCCAATAACGCGTGCATCAACAATCGCCTGGCTAGCACCATTAGATCCGGTGGGGTACATCGCATGGGCAGCATCTCCCATTAACGCCACAGGCCCATCCACCCACGTCGGAATCGGGTCGCGGTCTATCATTGGGTTTTCATACGCGCAGTCGGTTTGCCGAAGCATTGCTGGCACATCAAGCCAGTCATAGGTGAAGTGTTCAAAGTGGTGGATGAAATCATTCACCTTGGTGGGGAGAAACCAGCCTTGATTTTGCCAGCCACCGTCGTTATCCACTGTTAGCTCAGCAATCCAATTGACCAATGCTAAGCCTTCTGCATCAGGTTTGGAGATGGGGTAAATCACCATACGATGGCGGTGAGTGCCAAGCCCAATAAAGGACGAATCGGTACGCAGGGGTTTAGCTCGCACGGTACCACGCCACATCACGGCACCACCCCAATGTATGGGGGGCTGATTTGGGTACATTTGCGCGCGAATAGCCGAATGAATGCCGTCTGCACCGATCAACAGCTGGCCATGCAGTCTGTCTTCTTGACCCTGTGGGCCACGCAATCGAGCAGAAACCGCCGAACCCTCAATGTCATACCCTAGCACTTTAGTGCCCAATATCACGGCACCCTCGCCTAGCCGCTCGACTACTTTTTGATAAAGCATCATGTGGAGCTGACCACGATGAGCGGCGTACTGTGGCCATTGATAGCCCGCATCAAGACCACGCGGCTCAGCATAAACTTCTTTACCGTTTAAGCCGACTAACGCCCATTCTTGTGCGGGCACCCCCACGGCATCTAGATCATCGCTATTAATCCCAAGATCATACAGTTCACGCACAGCGTTGGGCTGTATATTGATCCCCACACCCAGCGGCAGCATGGTCTGAGAGGACTCAATCACGGTGCATTTGATACCAATCTGGTGCAGCGTGAGCGCCATTGTCAGCCCACCAATTCCACCACCTGCAATGATTATATGATCTGACATCAGAAGCCTTTTATGCGTAAATAATGTTTACGCTACAGTTTGACCTAAACGCTTTGAATTCACAATATCACTAGGTGTCGGCTATACTGAGTCCGCATGTAGCGACAATCACAACCTTGACCACAGGATTTCATATGAATCACATTGCCATTGTTGAAGACGACGCCTCAATTGCTGAAATGCTGTCATTTCATATGACGTCACAAGGCTATCAAACGACGCATTTTGCAGACGGCGAAGTAGCACGTAAAAACTTGATGGAAACGGACTACGATCTCGTACTACTTGATATCATGCTCCCTAACTGCAATGGCTTAGATATTTGTAAAGCACTGAGGCAACGCAGCCCCACGGTTCCAATCCTAATGCTAACCTCGCTAGACGGTGAAGCAGACCGCGTTATTGGCTTAGAGTTGGGGGCCGATGACTACCTAACCAAGCCGTTTAGCATGCGCGAATGCACAGCACGGGTTAAAGCGTTGTTGCGCCGTTCGCAGCTCTCTGTTCCCACAGCAGCGGTCGCTGAAACTGCTCCTGAAAAGCTCAACATTGCTGAATTGTTGTTAGATGCTGGTAGTCGCGTGGTAACTTTGGGTGATGTGCCTGTAGAACTCACTGCTCGTGAGTTTGATTTGCTCTTTTATTTGGCCCAAAACCACGATCGCGTTTATTCTCGTGCTCAGCTGCTTGATGCGATCTGGGGGTACAGCCATGACGGCTACGAGCATACCATTAACACGCACATCAATCGTTTGCGCAATAAGTTAAAACGCAGTGATAACCAACCGGAGTTCATTCAAACGGTCTGGGGTGTGGGCTACAAGTTTATCAGTCCTGAGTAATGATCAATCCAGATGATTGCTAACCGCGTAAGTACAATTGATGCTAAAAACAAAGGCAAGGCATGATTAAGGGTCTATATCGTCGTTTATCACTGGTTTTATTAACTGTTTTCCTTATTTTAGGGGCGGTGCTGTTTTGGGTTTACGACAATGCCACTCAACAGCTCCAGCAAGAAACCGCGCAAAAACTCCACCTCAACCTAGCCACCTATCTCGTTAATGATATCGAGCTATACCCTAGTGATGAGATTAATCGTGACAATGTAAAAGCAGCCTTTGACACCGTGATGCACTTAGACCCTGGCACTGAGCTTTATGTCATCAGCACATCAGGGGAGGTGCTGGAATATAAAGCGCCAGACGAAAAAATTATTAACCGCCATGTTGATTTGGAGCCGATTAAAAGTTTCATTGCTAACGGTAAAGACTTTAAGCTCACGCTCGGTACCGACCCACGCTCCAAGAAACACAAGGCATTCTCTGCGGCTCCAATCCTCGATAACAATAACAACCTGCTCGCCTACCTCTACATTATTATTCAGGGTGAAGTCTATGATGATGCGGCCAGTTTAATTAATGCCAATCGTACTTGGTGGCTAAGCCTAAGCATTATCGGTGCTGCTCTGGCGTTTTTATTGCTTACCACGCTACTACTTTTTTACCAGTTAACGCGGCCGCTGGTTCGACTAAACAAAGAAGTGGGGAGTTTTGAACGATCAGGCTTTCAAAAACTCATCACCAGCAAAGACCCACTGCCATCTCCGCTCTCCAAGCGCAATGATGAGTTGCAACAACTACGCGGCTCTTTTTATCGCATGTCGCACAAGATCATGGGGCAAATTAACTACCTTAAAAAACATGATCAGATGCGCCGTGAGTTTCTGGCCCATGTTTCACACGACTTGCGTACCCCACTGGCTGGAATGCGCGCATACCTTGAGACACTGCAACTGAAAGGCGATGATTTATCAGAAGCAGACCGTGATGATTTTCTTAAAAAAGCGCTGCTCACCAATCATAAGCTAACCGGTATGATTGATGAATTATTTGAGCTAGCCCGCCTTGAGCATGGACAAGTTGATATCAACCCTGAATTGATTGGAATCTCTGACTTATTAAGCGACACCTATGCTTCGTTAAGTGGCTTAGCCCATAACAAAGGCGTACACCTTGATGTGGATATGGAAGATGAATCACTAGAGGTGTTCGCAGACGTTGCACGGCTTGATCGGGTACTGCAAAACCTAGTCGGGAATGCCATTTTGTATACGCCAGCAGGGGGAACGGTGCGAATTCGTATTAACCAAGCACCTCGTTTACAAGTACAGATTAGTGTTGAAGATACGGGGCAAGGCATCGCAGCCGAGGACTTACCGCATGTGCTGGAGCCTTATTTTCGCTCCACCAATGGTCAGCAGGCTTACCACGAGGGCAAAGGGCTGGGTTTGGCAATTGCCTCAAAACTATTGGCACTGCACGATTCAGAGCTCAGTGTGGCCAGTGAACTGGGGAAAGGAACTAAATTTAGCTTCCGTCTTGCCGCTTCTTAATATTTTGAAGCCTTTGGAGCAAACATTGATTGTTGTGTTTAACCTGTTCCACCGACACCTACAAACAAAGCAGAGTAAGGCTGTGCTAAAGAAAAAACAGACAGAGTGAAAAGTGCTGAGCAAATACTCGAAGTGGTCATTGTAGGAAACTCCTCATTGTTCATTTATAACATCAATGAAGTATGTGGCGAGAAAACGCCTTACTTCTTGATCTAGATCAAGGAACGGATGCTTTTAGTTTTTTATGTGCAGACTCATTGGGTTTGATGTGCAGATAAGCCCTTATAAACCACAAGCAAAATAAGTGCGTTAGTGTCGCCAGCCCATGCCTTATAAGATTGGCGAATTATTGTGTGAGGCACAGACATGAGCAATCAGGAAAGTTTACTCCCATCTGAAAGCACCGACTT
>JBMZDT010000092.1:0-7494 GCA_049614505.1 Leucothrix sp. | reverse complement strand
GGCTCCATGTGCTGGTGATCATTGCGTAGCGCCAAAGACTGAGCATCTTGTAATGCGAGTTGGAATTTGCTGGTTAGTTTGTCCATTCTCATAGTGACAATCCTATTCAATGATTTAGATAACAATAATCATGTGGGGGAAATATGCATAATCAAATCAAACTTGCGAAGTGCGCGCTGTACTGCCAACATCTGCCTGAATCTTCTGAGAAACTCCCATGCTGTCAAACTTGGCCTTTGCTCTCGCGGTCACTGCACCCACTTTTCTGCTCATTTGTTTAGGTATATTCCTGAAACGTGTTGGCATTATTACTAACGAATTTGCACAAATTGGCTCTGACCTCGTGTTTAAAGTCACCCTGCCCTGCATGTTGTTTGTCAAACTCATTCAAGTTAATTTTGATGCACCACCGCTCGCCTTAGTGATTTATGCGCTAGCCGCAACCTTCATCACGTTTTTGATTTTAGAGTTAGTGATTGCACCACGACTGGAGCAAGCCGACCGTAGCGCTTTTGTGCAAGGCGCATTTCGCAGCAATATGGGCATTATTGGTTTAGCTTACTGCATTAATGCCTACGGCGACGGGGTTTTGGTCAGTGTTTCGATTTACCTTGCGTTTGTCACAATACTTTATAATATTTTGTCGCTACTGACACTGACTAAACACCAGCTCAATCCACATCAAGCCCCTACGCTTCGTAGAACCTTACTAGAAATTAGCCGCAATCCGCTAATTTTATCCATCATAATTTCTCTTACACTCTCGCTTGTGTCGTTTAAGCCACCACATTTTCTCCTTGAATCGATGGATTATATTGGCAGCATGAGTATGCCACTTGCCCTATTATGTATCGGCGCATCGATACGCTGGAGAGACTTTCGCGTATCGACCAATCTGTATTGGGCAACCCTCGCCAAGCTGCTTTTAGTCCCTGGCGTTATTACACTGGGCGGCATTGCGGTGGGCCTCAGAGGTGAATCACTGGGCGTGCTTTACCTGATGTCTGCTGCGCCTAGCGCAACCGCAGGGTATGCTATGCTGCGGGCAATGGGTGGAAATCACTACCTCGGTGCAGCCATTATTGCCACCACATCGTTAGGTTCAGTCATCGCCATTACATTGGGTTTATTTACCCTGCGCATTTACGACCTGATATGAACGATTGGCTGATAAGTCTGTCTGAAATCGTGTAAGTATTAATTTTCTACAAACAACAAAGCTTGAGAGCTACCTAAATCGCCCTTATTATAATAATCATCGACCTGTAGCTTGGAGGTTACCATGCTGCGATCTAACTGTTTATTGTTAGTCTTCATCACCGGAATGATGCACTCAGCCACTGGCTTTGCATCACCTAATTTTCAACATAGTCACGCAGGCCGTGTGCATAGTCATGCCTTGCCATCCGTACAAAAATTTAGGCATCGCCATGTAAATGGGGCAGTGGGTCAACGTATTGGTGCAGCAGGCAATGTATCCGTCAAGCCAAAACCTACTCGTTCCTTACAACGGTTTTATGCAGTCTTGCCTACTGCCCAAAAGCAAAGCATTCAGGAATCCTTAGCGTGGGTCACAGACAGCCCTGTGCCACTAGACCTGCCATTTGGCCGAGTAAGCTATAACTTGATTAAGCAGTGGCAAAAAGCCTCAGGTTATGTGCCCGACGGCAAGCTCAACGCCACACAAATTAAGCGGCTACAGCTGGGCGCGCGCATTGCAAAACGTGCAGTTAACTGGACTATTTACCGCTCGGCTAACGATCATTTTCAAATTGGTGTACCGAGTCGGCTGGCGCAAAAAAAATCATTTAATGAAGCGGGTGGCATCGAGTTTAGTTCACCTAACAAAGCCTACACCCTGTCACTCATGGCGACCAGCGGCGATGGTATGGGTAGCATTTTAGACGCTGGGAAAAATTCCTTGCAGGGCATGTACCAAGAAATGCTTAAGCAGTTTAAAAGCGAAGGTCTTAGTAATATCAGGCAACGGCGAAACGCGGCTGGATTTATGTTATCTGGCACCCAAAATGGTGAAATACTCTATGTCAATTTTGCTAAAAAGGGCAACGGGCATGCAGGCTACTTACTCAGCCTGCCCTACACTCAAGCCACTCGTTCTGGCACAAATACTTTAATTGCCGCTACTGCCTTATCATTCAAGGTTGATAGCCAATCGCAGCAGGCAAAAGACCAACGTTATACGCAAAAACTTAACAAACGCTCAGTTCCCTTACAAATCAAGAATCGCGGCACACAACCACTAACCGCCGAGGCGATTTTTAGCAAAGTTAATCAAGCTGTTTGGCTACTGAGGCCTTCTAATAATAGCGTAGATTCTCAAGGCTCAGCGGTAGCGATTAATCGACACTACTTACTCACCAATTGCCACGTTATGGGTAATTCAACGCGCGGGCAAGTGCTACACAAAGGCACCCAAGCCAAAACGCTAGCTGTAACGCTATATGCTGCGGATAGACGCAACGATCGCTGCGTACTGCATAGCAGAAAACCCTTACCCAGGTTTGTGAGTGTACGCCCTTATAAGAATATGAATGTTGGTGAGAAGGTCTATACCATTGGTGCACCTCAAGGCTTTAGCTTGACCATTGCAGAAGGCCTGCTTTCATCAAAACGTGAAGATGGCAGCCGTCGCTTATTACAAACCTCTGCGCCAATTTCACAGGGCTCATCGGGCGGTGGGCTATTTGATGCTTATGGCAATTTATTGGGAATTACGACCCTTATGTCGCGGCGCGGGCAAAACCTAAACTTTGCGATTCCCGCTGAGGAGTACTGGGCACGCTAGTGGCTGAGCAACTGCTTAGCTGCTTGTTTGGCTAAGCTTGGGGCCATCATAATGCCGTAGCCTCCTTGGCCTGCAAGCCAAAAGAAATTAGCGATCTCATCATCAAATTTCACAACGGGATTCCCATCAGCGACAAATGAACGAAGACCCGCCCAACTATGCGCTATGCGATCAACTGAAAGCAACGTCTTGCGTTCTAACCAATCTACCAATACAGCCACTTCAAGGTCATCGGGTAAAATATCCTGGGGCTCCACAGGCGTCTCATCACCCGGTGATACCATTAACTGACCTGCCTCCGGTTTCATATACGCGCCACCAACAAAATCGACTAGCGGCATCCCACTCAAGTCAATATGCGCTGGCACATCAACTAGAATAGCCGTACGGCGCTTGGGTACCAATTCAATAGGCTGTGCTTTTGCTAATACACCCAGTTGATCAGCCCACGCTCCCGCTGCATTCACCAACTGCTTGCCTTGATACGTGTTATTAACCGTACCGACCTCCCAAAGGGCATGATGAGACTTTAGCGCTGTCACGCCTTGATTGGTTTGTAGCACCCCACCTCGTCGCTTGAAACCACGCAGGTACCCTTGATGCAATGAAGCGACATCAATATCCATAACATTGGGCTCGTACACCCCTGCCGCAATCACCTCGTGTTTAATAATGGGTGCAAGCGCCAAAGCGTCTTGTTTAGTCACCTCATAGATAGGGGAGTTTTCGGATGATAAGTCCAATAGCGCTTGTAAACTATGCTCATCACCTGATGCTGCAACCGTTAAAGCACCGCGTGGTGTTAGTAATGGATTGTCACAAAAACCATCGGGTGGATTATCAAAGAAGACCTTGCTGGCTTTGTTAATCCTGCATACGGTGGGACTGCCAAAGTTGGGAGTGTAAAGTGCGGCTGAACGCCCGGTACTGTGATAACCCGGTGAGGCTTCACCTTCTAACAGCAATACTGAAGCGGACTCAGCAAGCTCATAAGCAACGGAGGCACCTGAGATACCCGCTCCAATAACAATAAAGTCGTAAACCCTTAGCAAGGTGCGTAGTG
This sequence comes from Leucothrix sp., assembly GCA_049614505.1. Lineage (GTDB taxonomy): Bacteria > Pseudomonadota > Gammaproteobacteria > Thiotrichales > Thiotrichaceae > Leucothrix. Next base: position 3,625 of record JBMZDT010000092.1, on the reverse strand, counting down.
CAACATAAACTTCCAACCTCGCTCGCCCCGATAATTACGTGAGACAAGGTGATTAAATGAATCAATACCTAGCTGAGCTGATTGCTTAGAGCGACTTTTCAGCTCAATCATAGAATCAATTTCTAATTCAATATCTTTGCCACATTTTGACCAAGGGGTATTGAATGCTTCACGAGCATTTAAGATTTTAAACGTTTGCCCCTGAACATTGCTCAGCAACTGCTTTTTGCGATTATCAAAGCGATAGTTTCTAACAATTCTCGCACTGGCATTTTGTGGTAGCTCAACGAATCCCTTAAAATAGATCTGCCGAAGCCGCGCCCGTTTGTTTTTAGGGATTTGAACCTTCATCGACAGTTTACAGCGTCTGACCTGTTGATTGGGCTTACCTGAAAACGATGCAAAAAAATCATCAAACACCGAGTTAATCGCCCCTTTACTAGGGGTCATTGTGACCGAAACGGAGCCAGATGGGCACCCATTTCCAGCATACTTAACATTTAGCAGCTTAACATTTGGCTGCATCGTTTTAGCAACTGTCGGCGTTAACAAGCAGCAGATCACCAGCGCAAACCGAAGATTCAAATTCCCCACCTTTTTTATTTATTTTATTGACTAAATAAACGCACCCGCGACAGTGCGCCTATAGGCTCACCATTTAATCATACTTTTTTCTAAAGAGGTTGACATCAGAGCTACTTAATTTTGAATTAAGCGTCTTAGCCTCTTTCGCTGATATCGACTTGTCTTTCCAGTAAAGCTGATACAGCTTTTTGATGGCGGCGATTTCTTTTTTAAGAGACTCTGATTCTCCAAAGTTGATTTCTTTTGCTTTTCTGGCGGCTTCCACGGCCTTGACCTGCTTGTCAATGCGTAATGGAAAACTACTACCTCCTGCATATATTGCACTCGAAAAAAGCATGACGGTAACCAGCGCTACCATAGACTTAACGTATCGGATTATATTCATTTTGAAGCCTTCCTATGCTCACAACAGAGCCGCAACCATACAAAGCGACCTATATAGTGAGGCTTGTTTAGTTTAATATGTAGCAATGAGCGCTACTAAGTTTGACCGCGATGCGCCTTAAAACACCTGATGGCCGATAGCCACTGAAGCTTCTCTTCATCGCCCATCAAAGCTCCCTCTTTGGATGAGACAACTGAAATTGTCTTTTACAGTGCTACTACAGCATTATGCGAAAAGCTATGCGGTTTTGGCTCATTAAATTTAAGGCTGACCTACAAAAGGCTAGCTACACTGCTCATAAACAAACTCGTATCTTAATTCTGCTCTTTGTTCCTTATTCGCATAATCAAATGAATCAATCTGGATGGATGCTGTGTCATCATTAACATCATCTACTTGAATCGATACAGATGTATTACTTCTGAGGGTGACGTCTTCGCCGCAACGAGAATAACTATACGATTCTGCATAGAGATCATCAGAAAGCGTAATAATCTCGTCAAACTTATCACCTTCCCATACACCAGTGAGTATCGGGCTCGTTTCACCTGCAAAAAAGTATTCACGATTAAACTTGGCTACCGCACCAATGGGCAACGTTACCGAGCCCCTAAAGTCTGCACCGACTAAAAAAGCCTGATATCCCGAAGGAATATTTAATGAAATGGCAATATCGCACGCCGCCCTTCCCGTTTTTTTCCCTGCGCCATTTTCTCCAGTACCCAAACCAGCTTCCGCTTGATAAGTGGCATTATCAAACAGCACACTCACTGTCCTTCTATTATTTTGCAGTACTACTTTTGCTGAATCAGCAGGGCAACCAGTACCAGAGTAAGCCACATGATTAATACGTACCTCGGGTGCATCACCACTACCGCATCCTACTAATCCTAGACTAAGCATTCCTGCGACTAAATATTTCATCCACTCCATCTCCAATTATCCCTAAAACAGTGAGTTTATTTGTTGCCATACATTAAGATGACTGTAATTTAAGACGAAGGTTCTTATTTCTCCGATAATTGAAGTTGATAGGGTACGAATGTCTGATTAATCACGATTATCAGTCACTTTACGCAATGGAAAAACAATCGCACGAGGGTCGTCGCAGCCCAATTGCTGTGGCAGTGGTACTGCTGCCTTATCAAACTGCTGGCTCAGCATCGACAAGCGTTTAGCACCAGGGTGATCCTCAAGCAACTCATTCAAATCACTCAATAAATCACTTTGCAACTGCGCGGCGTCTGCTGAGTTTGCAGCATCACTTGCAATACAAGCCTGCATCATCTTAGTACGGATATTCAGCATAGCTAACCGCACGTCTAAATTTAGCTTAGTTGTGCCAGCAATAATTTTTCTGTAAATATTGCTCGCTGTTTCCGTCTTTCCTTGAACAAAAGCTTGATAGGCTTCTTGCTCCAGAATAAAAAATTTCAGAAAACGCAGCCGCTTCAATACATCAAATTCGGGACGGTTTAGCTGATCTCGGCGACGTATCTCTTTTTGACTGAGCCCTTTCTCATCAGTTGATAATGGAGGGTTCGCAGCCACGGTTGTCAAAATAGCCTTGGCTTTATCTAACAGCTGACGATTAGCCTCAACCTTCGCATCTAGCAGCCGTGTATGCGCCAAGTAGATGAGGTCTTCTGCATAGGAAAGCTTGCGCTGACGACTTTCTGGGTAATAGTTAAGTCCGAGCAATTTTGATTCAACGTCGTGTAACTGTGTTAGGCCTTGCTCCCTTGGCTCTGCGTTAGAATCATAGTACACCTGAATTTCAGCCATTAAGCGCTCAACAGTCAGCTGATCCACATCAACCATCTGTAAATCAATACGGTCGCTTGCTTGCTCTCCTAACTGCTCTGTAATTCCATTTTCCTGCATAACCTCCCTGATTATTCCAAGGCTCTCATTGGCTTCTCGTAACGACTGTAGGGCGAGTACTGGGTTTTCTTTACTGAGATAAAGTGGATGGCCTTCTAACTGTGCATAACGCATCAGACTGTGCGCATACACATAGCGTGCGGAAATATTATCAGGTGCCCTTAGTAAATTTTCTTCGATATTGTTCAGGGCAATACCTGTTAACTCACTCTGTACACCAATTGATGGCTGAGCCCGACTTAGTACGGCAGCTAGATCCGATGTAACTTTCTTAGCCGCTGCTGCTGCTTTGGTGTGCAGCCGATTCACACTAACCTTATTCCACCCATAAGATCCAGCGGCAAATAGCAACCCAAAACCAAGCAAGATCAACCATGCCTTACGGTTACGAATCAGGTTTTTACTGAGCGCATAAAGCGGCCACTTGCTGGTACTGGCAACTGCTAGCACTGGCTTATCGTGCAGCCAGTTATTTAAATCCTCACCCATCATATAGGCACTGACATAGCGCTCGTCCGCAGTATCGTGGGTTGCTTTTTTAACAATCTCTCGAAGCTCACGTGATGGAATTAATTCTAAAAACTTCTCTAGGTCGATTTGTTTATAACGCTTATTGAGCAATAATTCGGTCGCTACCCTTGGCAACACACCACCAATCAATAGCTGCCCCAGTATAATCCCCAGGCTGTAGACATCGTCAGCCACATGCGGCGGCTTATGATCACGTCGCTGCGGGCTGGAGTACTCCGGTGTTAAGCCTTGCGGATAAGT
>JBMZDT010000091.1:0-7497 GCA_049614505.1 Leucothrix sp. | reverse complement strand
TGATTGTTATGTTTTTAAAGGCCAGTGCCAGCAGATGTGTGCACTGGTTTTTTTGGTTTTAAATTGCACTAAAATTACAAAAAATCTATATAAAACAATATGCTGCCTAATTTTATTAGCCGCCCATTCATCAGTTGACTACCAATAGTCATTGCCTGATTGACAAACAGCCACTATATTATTGCCAATTAATTAAAAAAATAATGCACATAGAAACGAGCTATCGCTCTTTTTCTATGTAAGGAATAACACATGGTGTCGAAGTGTCATAACACGATACAGTCCGGTTTTTCTTTGATAGAAGTGCTTGTCTCACTGCTTGTACTATCAATAGGTTTACTCGGTTTAGGTGGTTTACAACTATCTTCAATCAAAGGTGCTAACAATGCTCACCTCAGAACAGTTGCAAGCTTAGCTGTAACTAGTTTAATCGATCGCATGCGTGTCAATACAAAAGGCGTTGAAGACAATTATTATGCGGCAGTATTAACCATGTCACATTGTGAGACAGCGCTAACTAAGTCTTGTGAAGCGACTAATGAGTGCACTGCCAAAGAACTAGCGGATTACGATCTTCATCGTGTTAATTGTGGTGTTAGCTCTGGTGTTTATCAAACAGGAGGCGTGCAATACGACCTGCCTGATTCTACCCTTAGTATTGCGTGTGCAACCCCCCCTTGTACCTCGGGTATGGAACATCTGGTCAGAATTAGTTGGGAAGAAACTGATGATGACGATGCTGGCAGTGAAACGCAAAGTCGCAGTTACGAATTGAGTTTTATCCCTTAAGCCAACATTGGAGTCCCCCCATGCGTAAAAAAAGTCTCTCCAAAATGGACGGTGTATCGCTTGTTGAACTGATGGTCGCGATGATTGTTGGTGTTTTTATGTTGGCCGGCTTGAGCAGTGTTTACATTAATTCCAAAACAACGGATAAAACGCGTGCACAGATTAGTGAGATGGAAGAAAACGCTAGGACAGCACTAATGACCATGCGCCAGATCATTAGTCATGCAGGTTATTCAGGTGGCTACGTCCCTGAAATTGAAAAACCTTTTTATATTGAAACCGATGATATTACAAATCGAGTGTGCCGTGGCGGAGGTACTGACAATTATTTAATTACTAATGAAAATATTCTAGATGAAAAAACGCAAAATAATGCCGTTGCTAAGCGCGATACGATGGTGGTTATTAGCCTGTTAGATAGCCCAAATAATACATCAAGCCAAGCGGCTTCTAATATTATTGAAGACTGTGGTGGATCTGTTGTTGCCGCACAATGCAGTTCAGACCCAGTGGATGGTCTTTACAATATTATGGAGGCTAGGGTTTATAACTACCTTTACATCAACGTTGTAGATGGACGGCGAGCGCTGACCTGCATGGGGTCGCTTAGTGACTCTCAGCCTATTGCAGAAAATATTGAAAGTCTTCAGTTTTTATATGGTATATCCAAAGGGGCTGATAGCACGGTTTATCGCAATGCTGATGATGTCACCGCAAACAATGAGTGGGGAAATGTTGTGAGTGTTCAAGTTGGCATTCTCGTTCGGTCAGAGCAAGAAATTTTTGAGAAAAAAGAAGCAAAAGTCCTACTAGTTCTAGATGAAACAATAACTACCCCCAAAGATAGAAGAATGTATAGAGTGTATACAACAACTATCGTATTACCTAATACGAGTATTTAGCCATGAATAAAATTAATAAAAAACAATCAGGAATAACATTAATTACCTCGTTAATGATGTTGCTAGTCATGACGATCATTGGCGTGACCGCCATTAAAATATCCTCTGTTGATATCCTTGTTGCTCACAACTACCAGCAAAGGCTTTCGGTGTATCAAGAAGCTGAAACAAAGGTCAGCAATGATGTGGATTTTCACCGCCTGCACAACTGGATCATGAAAGATGAGTCTCCTCCCGTGACGACTAAGGGCGCAGTCACTGCAATAGCAGAGGTAACGGATTTAAAACGTGAATATAACTGTAAAGGACGCAGCAATTTAGCACAAAGTCTTGGGCCAAATGCACCGACTTGTAAGCTTTTTATGTTTAGTATTGATGCAAGAATGAAAGGAAGTAGCATAAAAGAAAATCATTATAAAGGTGCTGGTAAGCGTTTCCCCAATCAGTCTAATGGTAGTTACTACCGATAAGAATAATAAAGGTATTTAGGTCATGCGTTATTACAAAGCTTTATTTCATTTTTGTGCTTTGGCCCTCAGTATTACAGGAGCCACACTATTTACTCACGCTGCAGTGGCAGATGATACGGAAATTTTCTTCTCTGAGAAAAAAACCTCAGTCAATCCCAACGTTATGTTTGTAATTGATGTCTCTGGTTCAATGGATCAGACAGTCAGTGGCTCAGGGGGTAAGAACCGTCTTCAGGTAATGCAAGGTGCCCTAAAAACAGTGCTTAAGTCAGCGCCTGATAATTTGAATGTTGGTTTGATGAATTACGGTGAAGTGAAAGGTCGGGATAAGGGTCATGGAGTAAAATTTCCAGCAACTGATATTACGGCATTAGCGGAGCCTGTTGTGAGTGCAAAATTAACGGAGCAATCTTGGGGGAAAGAATGGTGGAACAGCAGCACCCCTGAACCCAGTGAATATTTAACCGTAAGAGGTTATCTCAGCCAAATTACAGATTGGTATTGGAAAGACAATTGGTATGACTCTGTGAAACGCGGCTGGGCTACAAAGGAAATGAGTCATGTAGGTACAACACCTATTGTGGAAGCACTGTACGAAGCTGCACTTTATTTTCGAGGTGAAAAAGTGGGATATGGCTTAGGCGATATTGGCTATTGGAACCGTTGGTCTGCACACCAGTCTACCTATGAAGGTGCCCCTATTGTTTGGGACAGTGCAAAATGTGAAACAACTTGGACTAAAACCCTGTCAAAGCCGATTAATTTCAAAAAAAATAAATATCCTTGGTATCGATGCCCTGCAGATTCTACCAACCCTAGCTCGCCTGGAACGTATAATAATTGTCAACAAACCGAAAACTGCCAAACAGAGACAAAAAGACGTTGTAAAAACTACGTTCGGGGATATTGTTCCAGAACACTTTATGATGAAGGGGGAAATGCTTACTGTGCATCAGGTGCATGGGTCTCTGGATATTGTAAAAACGGCAAGTATGAAACCTATACAAAAACGAGCTGTAAATATGAACTCTGTTCAGGTGGTTACTCATCAGAACCCAATTATAAAACACCTATTACGCAAGCTTGTCAGAGCAACTTCATTGTTCTGTTATCCGATGGTAAGCCACAATATACCCGTAACTATGACCGGAGTGGGAATCGTGATGGAACCAATTCGCCAGGCCCAACTTATTGGCGTTTGAAAGACGGGCGTTTTGCTCCAATGGTTGATAAAGAAAATACATCAAACCAATTTGACCACACCGATTGTGATACTAATTCAACGCCGAGTGGTTATCGCAGTGGTACTTGTGGGCCAGAGCTTACACAATTTCTATCGACGGCTGATAATAGTGATTTAGAAGGTGTACAAACCATCGATACCTATGCTATTGGCTTTGGTTTGGACGGTGAAGCCAATGCACAGAATTATTTGAAAAGCTTAGTTTCAACTGATGACCCAGCGACGCCAAATGTTGAAGGGTATTTTTCAGCTGAGGATGAAGTGCAGCTATCACAGGCCTTTAGTCATATATTGGATAAAATTAGTTCCACCACGACCTCTTTTGCTTCGCCAGGTTATTCTGTTGATTTAAAAACAGGTTTATTTAATGGGGATAATATTTATATTCCGGTGTTTGACAAATCGTTAACGCCTCGTTGGAGCGGTAACCTTAAAAAGTTTAAGTTAAGTACGGATAGTTCGGGTAAGAGCTTTATATCGGATAAAAATGGTCGCCCAGCAGTTGATAACCTAGGCGTATTTACTGAAGATGCTGTAGACATGTGGTCAACATCATCAACAGGTGATGGGCGCGAGGTCGCTAAAGGTGGTGTTGCTGGTTTGATTGATCCAAATAATCGAGTAGCTGTTTCAGATCTTGTTTGTTCGACTTACCCTTGTACGTTAACTGCTAACGATGAAAACCGTATACATCCTAGTAACAGCAGTATTATCACCAATGAAGTGATGGGGCTTGATGAAAATGAAAGTGAAGAAACGAGAATTAATATGCTTAACTTCATTCGGGGGCGTAAATGGAATAGTGAAACAGGCACCTATGATCTGATACCGCATATGGGAGATATGCTACATACTGAACCACTGATTGTGACTTATAGAACAGATTTTGAATCAAATCCAGCCAGCCATGGGCAAGTGATTTATGCTGCCACCAATGAAGGGTATTTACATGCCTTTAACACGGTGACTGGTAAAGAAATCTTTGCTTTCATGCCTTCTTCGTTAATGAAGAACATTCCAAAACAATACTACAATTCGGGCATTGGCAAACATGCTTATGGTATTGATGGCATTATGAGCAAGCGCTTGATTCGTGATGAAAATGGGGACATAGAGCGTGTTTTACTTTACTTTGGATTACGCCGTGGAGGTCGAGAGTACTATGCCTTGGATGTAACTAATCCTGCGAAGCCTAAGCTATTATGGAAGGTTGATGCTAACGCCCAGCAGGCGGTAGAGGATAACCTTTCATGTGATAAAAGTAGTAAAAGTAGTAAAAGTAGTAAAAGTAGTAAAAGTAGTAAAAGCAAGAAAAGTGTGAAGGCTGAGTGCGATGCTGAATCGATAGTTGGTGTCGGTGACTTTGCAAAACTAGGGCAATCGTGGTCAATGCCTTACCTAGCTAGGCTGCGCACTGGTGATACTACGTTTCGTGATGTCGTTATCTTTAGCGGTGGTTATGACATTAATCAAGATGAAGAAGATCAGGCCGTTCGAGCAGCACAAGACAGCGTTGGTAATGAGGTCTTTATTGTTGATGCGCTAAATGGTCAGTTGCTCTGGTCCGCGCATGAGGGTGGCGTGTTGGGAAGTGGTGTGGCTAATGCGAGTGAATTGACACACAGTATTCCTGGAGGGATGCGCATTCTAGATATGAATCAGGATGGTGCAGTTGATCGTATGTATTTTGCTGATACCGATGGCCAAGTGTGGCGTTTGGAGCTGCCTATTGGGCCAGACTACAATTTTTCTGCTGCTAAGCTGATCAAATTCGCAAGTTTAGGAGGTTCTGGGCAGCAAAATCGTATGTTTTTTAATGAGCCAGATGTTGCACTGTTAAAAAGTAATGGCAGAAGTTATTTGACTGTCTCTTTAGGGAGTGGTTACAGAGCACACCCTGCCAATGATGCTACGTTAGATAGGTTTTATGTGTTATTTGATAGTGCTGTGAGCGTACCTCTAGAGAAAAAACTGGCTAGCGATGAAGACTTTAAAACATTGCTGCACAATGACTTGGTTGAGGTGACAGTTACGGGTGATCAATCGATCTCATCGATAGATCAAGGTGCTATTAGTGATGGTAAAACAATCCTAGAGGTTGATGGCAAGTCAGGTTGGTTTATGAGTATGCCTAAGAGTGGTGAGAAAGTACTTTCTTCATCAATCACCACTGAGGGTAATATCATGTTTACAACACTTGTACCCGATGTAGGAGCTGCTGCAGCGACTTTAGACCTATGCAGTGCACCGATTACGCAGGGTCGCTTTTATGCACTGAATGTACTAACGGCGAAGGCAGGTGCTGATTTAGATAATGATGGAACCATTACAGATGGTGACGTAATGTCTGTTGTGACTGCCAATGAGATTCCTTCGACACCTCAATTTGTGTTCAATAAGCCAACGTGTACCAATAAAGAGTGTACCCAATTGGTTGACATCAGAGTGGGCAAACGGAATCAAGCATTGACGACTTATGACGCTTCATTGCTAGAAAATGTATTTTGGACAAATCCTGAAAGAAAATAGGTATTTGGGGATTGCGTATATTAGTTTCAGAAGGTAATATGCACAGCCTCTTTAGGCGCGTAGCTCAGTTGGTTAGAGCACCACCTTGACATGGTGGGGGTCGGTGATTCGAGTTCACTCGTGCCTACCAAATTTTAAAAAGCCAGCCAGTAATTTAAGTTACTGGTTGGCTTTTTAGTATGTGGGTAACTTAGTCATCACTTAACAACTTGTGACCAGTCTGCTTTAAACAGTACCTTAGAAGTGGAAATGAAGAAATTTATCTTAACGGTCATCAGTTTACTAATATTTCTTGGTATTTCCATTGGCCTAATTGCTTATGTTGAGAAGGTTCGGTCTGTAGATAAAATGATCACACTAAAAGACCTTAATGCCTCTCTGCCTAAGCAGGCAAAACTCGTTTCGCATGAAGACGGGCCGTTATTTCAATCGTTCATATATTCACTCCCAAAAGAAGTAGATACGTTTAAAATAATACAATCCTATTGTGCTTTTTTTGGAAAAAATGAAAGGTGGCGCGAAATACTTAAAAAGCCTATTCAAAATAGGAATGCAGACAAATGCAGCCTATTGACTAAAGAATCCACTAATACACAGCATTTGATTTTTTGCATGGGGAGTCGCAACCGTTTAGAAGTAAGTATAGCGACTGACAAAAACAGCTTGGAACAAGGTAGTTTTTTGAAGCTTCTCCACAACGGGAGGCCTGATTACCCTGTTCCGTACTGTTTTTAGTTAGGTGCGGTTGCTATGATATGACATCGCCAGTAACTCTCCATCACTGACCTTGCCCAAAGGGCTGAGTCCAAGCAGCCGCAATAACGCTCCGCTAGCATCAACCGCGTTGACTAATGGAATGCTTAGCATGCACGCCAAATAGCGAACCCCAGACAGCTTAGCCATGTCCTGATGGTTGATCTGAAGCAAGCCTGCGAAAGGGCGTATGCCAAAAATTAGTAATAAATTAACAGGCAATAATTTCTTCACCCATTGCAGAGAGCTTGGCAGGGCAGCTTCGGCGATATGAGGTGCTAAACTTACCGTATCTTGGCCACGTAACAAACGTAGCTTCAGCAACTCTCTAGCGTTGTCAGGGAAGCGATGTATCGTATGTGCAGTGTTTTGAAAGTGAATAGGCACGCCATCTTGTGTTAGCTCTATACCAACGAGCTGGCAGTGACCTCTGAATATTTTCTGGTGTTGTTCAAAATGATACTTTTGATAAACATCTCGTCTGAAAGCGACGTTGTTCGCATAAAAATTTCTGACTGCGCCTTTTTGTAGCGGGCTTTTGAAATAGATAAAGTCCATCGTGCTGATAGCTGAGCCGAGTACGCTATCGTGATAGGTTGTCCTGCCTGCGACAACAGGGGGTAACTCAATTTGTTGTTGCTGAGCCTCTAAGAATGGCTCAACAATTTTTTCTAGCCAGTTCTCCTTGGGCATGCAGTCGGCATCAGCGAATACGACGACCTCGCTGGAGGTTCGATCAAAGCCAATATTTTTTGCTTTGTAGTAGCCGTCTGTTGAGTCAATCTCAACAAACTCCAGCTGCGGCAATGCT
>JBMZDT010000090.1:0-7525 GCA_049614505.1 Leucothrix sp. | reverse complement strand
CATATAAAGAAAAATCGTTGCAGGGCTAATTAAAAGGTTACGACCTATAATTTGATATCAAAATGCCTCACTACTAGATGGTTTCTTTGTTATAACCAAATACCACTTCAACTAACCCTGCCGCTACGATCGCTGCCGCTCCAAACCACTGTATTAAAGTCATGCTTTCACTGGGTAATAAGATTGCAGCACTAATAATCGCCACAACAACCTCTGACATTGATAATAAACCCACGCGCCCCGGGAACAACTGTTGCGAGATTCTAAAAATAATACAAAAGCACGGTAGCAACACAGCAATTGACCAGAAAGCTGCCGTGGGAAATGCCACTTTTAGCAATGCAACATCAGGCAATGGATCAGCATACAAAACACCAGCAAATAGCGCGGACAGTACGGTTGTTGCTAAAAAGATAAATGTGGCCAAGGGTAAGATAGGGATTTTTGCCCAACGATTAAGTACCGCAATGCCGAACCCCCAAAACACGCCTGACAACAGGCTATACAAATCACCCACATTTAAAGGATAGTCTGCGGACTGTCCTCCACCCGATAACAATAAAAACAGCCCACAAAACGCCACGACTATCGAGATGATGCGGGCTTTGGTTAAAGGCTCCGATAACCAAAGAACCCCAATGATTGTTGACCAAACAGGCGTTAGATAATAGAGCATGGTTGCCCGAACCACCGTGGTTTCGATGAGACCGTTTGAGTAAAACGTAAACGCTAAGCCTATTAACACCGAAGCTAGCGCCGTGGGCCAAAAGATACCGACCAACTTCTTGAAGTTAAACAACAAGAGCGGACATAAAATGATGAGTGGACACGCGTTAAAAAACACCACACTCCAAGTGCCTGCTATGCCAATGTTTTCTATGGTGCGTAAAGGAAACCAATACAGCCCCCAAGCTGCTGCACTTAAGACCAGAATCAGGCTGAGTGTTTTATCGGAATAGGTTTTAGAGAACATGGTAATCATGCGTTTTTCTCTGGCAACTGCCGCAGCATATTAAAATACTTACCAGTGGTAAGTAACATTGAACACTGGTAAATAATAATATATCTTAGCGGGCAATTCCAAGCATGAATTGCAGTCGCGAGAGTAAGAGAGACACAATGAAGCAGCAATATGACTACATCATTATTGGCGCAGGGTCAGCAGGTTGTGTGCTGGCGAATAGGCTTAGCCACGACCGTAACAATAATATTCTGTTACTAGAAGCTGGCCCGGAGGACAACGCCCTATCGCTAAAGATGCCCGCTGCAATGCTAAGCAACTTAAACGGCACCAAGCACAATTGGGCCTATCAAGGAGAGCCTGAGCCGGGATATAACAATCGCCAACTCAAACATGACCGAGGTAAAGCATTAGGTGGCTCTTCCTCGATCAATGGCATGGTTTATATCCGTGGGCACGCAAAGGATTATGACGGCTGGGAAGCCGCTGGCTGCGAAGGTTGGGGGTTTGCTGATGTACTGCCCTATTTCAAACGCATGGAATGCTATGAAGGCGGCGAGGATGAGTTTCGTGGTGACAGCGGCCCACTAAAAGTACACAGGCCCACTCCCAAAGACCCACTTTCCATCGCCTTCATCAAAGCCGGAGTCGAAGCTGGTTACCCAGCAACGGATGATATTAGTGGTTATTGCCAGGAAGGCTATGGTGTCTTTGATTCTACCATTTCCAATGGTGAACGCTGGAGCGCTGCCCGTGGCTACCTTGACCCAATCAAAAACAGAGCCAACCTAAGCATTGTCACCCAAGCAAACGTGCAACGTATTGTATTGGAGGGGCAGGAAGCAAAGGGAGTTGTTTATAAAGATAAACGCGGCAATGAAATCACCGTTTTAGCCAATAAAGAAACGATTCTCTGTGGCGGAGCCGTTGGAACCCCTCACCTGCTGATGCTATCAGGCATTGGTCCAGCTGAGCACCTGCAAAGCCATGGCATTAATGTCATTAAAAACTTACCTGGCGTTGGGCAAAACTTAAATGACCACCCTGATTTCGTACTGAAATTTAAATGCTTACAGCCCGTTTCTATCTGGCCTAAAACCCGACCCATTCCACGACTTCTCGAAGGCATTAAATGGGTTTTAACGCGCAAAGGTATTTGCGGGTCTAATCATTTTGACGGCGTTTCCTGCGTTAGATCCAGTCCTGACATTGATTACCCCGACCTACAGCTCTGTCTCTCACCAATTGCCGTGGACAATATTCATTGGCTACCAATACCTGAGCATGCCTTTCAAATCCATGTCGGCCTAATGCGCGCGCGCAGTCGCGGCACAATCGAGCTAGTCGATGCCAACCCAGCGACCCCACCTCGTATCTTAGCGAATTATTTACAAGATGAACGTGATCGCCTAGCGATACGCAACGGCACACAACTCGTTCGTGAACTAGTTCAACAACCTGCTTTTTCTGAGCTGTGTGGCGATGAGATTTTCCCCGGTAATGATGTTCAAAGTGATGAAGCAATTGATGATTTGATTAGCGATCACTCCGTCTCGCAATGGCATTTGTCTTGTACTGCAAAAATGGGGCCTGCTTCAGACCCGATGGCGGTTGTTGACCCTAATGGCAAGGTGCATGGCGTGAATGGATTGCGCGTTGTGGATGCTTCTATCATGCCTACTGTCACCAACGGGAATACAAACGCCCCAACCATTATGATTGCTGAAAAGCTGAGTGATGTGATTCTCGGCAGGTTAGCACTTGAGCCAATCGAGACAACGCTTTGGCACGATATTGAAGCGATAAAATGACGGGGGAAGCCGTGACAGAGCGCCCCAAATCTACCAAAGCAGTTATCATTTAATATTGTCAGACAAATACGGGCTGCTTCATCGTCTCAGGCACCGCTACACCCAATAATTTGATGATTGACGGCGCAATCGCGCATTGATCCAACAACTGATTTTCATCACAAAACTGCTCAGTATCGCCAATCACGTAAAAAGGAATATCCCGCACGATGTCTTCAGTACCTCCATGATGGCCTTCTGCATTCATCCCATGATCCGCCGTCACCATCACCGTATAACCCTGCTCTAGCCAAGTCGGAATGGTGCGACCCAGAGCAATATCAATCTGGTAAATTTGCTTATAATATTCACGTGACTGTCCACCATAAGCATGGCCAATACTGTCTGATGATGACGTATGCAGTAACAAATAATCTGGCTGCTGTTGATCAATCATTACTAATGTTTGTGCGCACAGATCAATTTCAGCAGGCGCGCAGATGTTCATCTTGCTATAGGCTTCCATTGAGTAAAAACGACCGGCTTGTATCGGCGACGCTTCATTTTGCCATTCGATGTGCCGCAATAAATCGTAAGGCTCACCACCGTACAAAGTAAAGAAATATGAGTGTGCTACTGCTGCGGTTTTTAATCCTGCATTTGTGCAAGCACTAAAGATATTAGGGTGAGGCGAAGGCCGCAGCGATTCATTGCAAATAATGCCATGCTCGATTGGTGTTAAACCAGTATGAATAGTCTCATAGAGCGGCGCAGAAATTGAAGGGAGTGCAGCCTGCATCTTCCATCGCTTGGCTTTGCCCTGTTCGACCAGACCTTCTAAATAGCCACACTCTTTGACACAGGCTTCGTAGCCTGCTCCATCCATAATAGCTAAAATTACTTTACGCGACATATGACAGTCCTATCTGTAGATTAATGCTTGGCGTTGCACCACTTTTCGAGCAACGGCCGATATTCTTCGATCTTATTGATCGTTCGACCTTCAACCTTTCCATCATCATCGTAATAACGCAATTTCATGGCCGATTGGTGGTGAGGATTAGCTTCAAAATCGGCAACTTCACGGGCATTCATGTTACCACCTTGAACATTGAATGAATTGATCGAAGCCTCGGATAAACGGCCATAGTACTCAGGGTCAACCGTACAAAGGTAGCGCTTAGCAGGTACATGTAAACGCACGGGCTCGCTAATTTCAGGCGGATAGTAACGCGCTAAAATCGCAGCACCTGCCTCTTCATGCAAATTATCGATACCGTTCTCCAATGCATCCAGCGGAAAATCACCAATAAAGTGCCCGATGTCATGAAGTAATGCCGCTATCACAAGAGATTCATCCGCTTTATCTTCAACGGCACAGGCTGCTGATTGCTCCATGTGCTCTGCCATTGAAACGGCTTCACCAAGGTAAGCCTCAGGCCCACGCCGCTCAAATAACTCCAAGATAAAGTCGACTACGTTGTCCGAACTAACATCGTGCTTATCGATCATTACTGCGCGCGCTCCCTACTTCAAAACAATCGTTAAAGTAACTTTTCACATACTAATCTATGCCGAATTCACATAACATATCAAGAGAATCAGACGCCACAAATAGAAACTAATCGCAGGGTAAGGATTATGCAAGATTTTGTGACTTATCAAGGGTTTCGTTTTCATAGCCTATGGTTAAGAGACAACTGTCCTTGTTCAGAATGCCGTCATGAAAATGGCCAGCGGCTTCATGAAACATGGAAACTGCCCGCTGATATTAAAATCGAAAATAGCGTTGCAAGTGACGACACATTAACAGTGTATTGGGCGGAGCCCTACCCGCATAAAGCAACCTTTAGTCACGCGTTTTTAGTTAATAATGCTTATGACAAAGCACCAGCTATCCAGTCAGATAAAGTGCTCTGGGGTGGTGGCTTTGACTTGCCAAACTTTGAGTATGAGCAAGTCTTAGCAGATGATAAACAACGGTTTTTATGGCTGAATGCCGTCGCGAAATATGGAGTGACTAAATTATCCGGCGTACCTGATGAGGCAGGCATGATTTTAAAGGTCGTCGATCTTTTTGGTTTTGTTCGTGAAACCAATTACGGCACTATATTTGAAGTGCGCACTGAAGAAAATCCACAAAACTTGGCTTATACACCGCTGCCATTAAGTCTACACACGGATAACCCATATCGTGATCCTGTGCCAACCTTGCAGTTATTACACTGCCTAAAGCAGGCATTACAAGGTGGAGTGACAGCCTTAGTCGATGGTTTTAAAGCGGCTGAAATACTGCGCAAAGAAGACCCAGAAGCATTTGAACTCCTGAGTACCGAAGCGGTTAGCTTCCGCTTTAATAGTGATGATGCTAACTTAAATTTCAGCGGCCAAATGATCAGCACTACCCCACAAGGTGAAATCACTAATATTCGCATCAATAATCGATCTTGTGCGCCTTTCAATATTGCTTTTGATAAAATGGAACATTACTACCGCGCTTATCAGGCATTGATGTCAATAGTTCAAAGTGAGCGCTGTAAAACGACGTTGAAGCTTCAGGAAGGTGAGCTGCTGTTATTTGATAATGAGCGCGTCATGCATGGCCGTGAAGTTCAAGCAATCGGAACTCGTCATTTACAGGGATGTTATGCTGACAAGGATAGCTTGTTGAGTACTGTGGCATTGTTAAACACCCAAACCGAATCCTGAACTGCAATTTCACGAAACTGAGATTTAGGGTATGTTCTTTGATGCCTACCAAGTACCGAGGGAAACGACTACCCCAACACGCGTAGGGGAGTGAATCGATGCATGTGATCAAATTTGCAAAACTCTATAGGCCCCAGTTCGATAGGTTCCTGATCAGCTAGATACTCATCAAACAACTGGTTTGTCCTACCTACTAACACCTGTGCTTCCGTGATCGAAACCCACCTAACAAGATACCCCAATGTAATATGAAACTGATAACTATCTAAGTCACCACGAACCAACCCCGTTAAACATTCAAGCCGTTGTCGTGCTTCTAGTAACGCCGCCGCATCCGTATCACTGGCAGCTTGCATATGTATACTATAAGGCGAGCGCATATGGCTTGGCGTAACTGAAAACCTGCTCGATTCACCATCCCTATCTAAGCGTTCACACCAACGATTCGATATGCTTTCTAGCGTTGCGTTAGGCTCCAGCCCCTGAGGCCAACCGTCAGCACCAAGTGGCTGACCACTCACACCACAAAAGATCGTCATGTGAAAACTGGGTTGGGGCAAAAATGCCATACAATCCGCATGAGGTAAGACACGTATCGCATCCTGTAGATTTGCTAACGATTGATAAAAAGCTGAGTCCGCATCAATATGGCAAATGAACGTATTGCCGGGATATGGCAGCAGTTCACCTTCCAGATTAAATTTCCCACCGTCACCGGGTAACGTGATGGCAGGCGGATAATCTAATTCAGAAACCTCCCCTGTTAACGGTAAAAGTTCTTGTTCGGTGGGTTTTGACGTGTTTTGCATAAGAGTGCTTATATTTAGAAGGGCTTATAGCATTAGCCCCCTCGCCCTATCGAAGAGCAAGGAGGAAAATAAGGTTAGAATCAACCCCTATCGCTCAAGGATAACGTTATCAACAAATGAAGCTTCCACCTTGCCACGGAAAGGCTGTGCGCCCCAAGTTTGACGGAAGGCACGTTGCTCATTCGGTACCAACGCATAGCTGTCATCAGCGGCTGCATTCATTGGCGCAGTACCAAAGTCCTTGTTAAACATCGACTGGGTTTTAGCTGAAGCGAGCCAATTCACAAATACAGCAGCGGCCGCCGGATTCGGTGCATTTAGCGGGATAGCAACGGCATTACCACCACCATTCATTCCCATCTCTGGAATGTAAAATTTAAGCTCTTTACGCACTTCGCCGCGCTTTTGCAAACCTGCCAAGTGATCTTCCCACCCAGGTACCATCCATAGTTCACCATCACTGGCGCGTACGATACTATCAGCATTGGAGCCAGTGATAACGTAGTTCTCTGCGTGTTTATTGAAGAAATCTAACCCCGGCTTAATAGAAGCCAGCCTTTCAGCTGAAGCATCCCCATTGGAAAAATCGACATCAGCAACGACCCGTATGACATTTTGATAAAAGGATGGTCCAGAACCACCCTTTTCATAGTTAAAACCAAACTTACCTGGGTTTGCCGCCCAAAACTTAGCAAACTCATCGGGAGTTTGTGGCAAATCCTCCTTACTCACTTTAGCTGGATCATAAGCAATACCGCTTTGATTACCCCAAAAGGCCACCACATGTTCGCCACCATCAAACCCAGCTAGTTTTGTAACCCGACCATCATCTTTTGGCAGCATCGTCAGCGGTGTAAACAATGGTGCGAGATCAACCGTTTCAAAACCATCCGTTCCCCACGCAAGTACATCAATATCACCCTTCTCTCGTTCACGCTCGGCCAACATTTTTTCAGAGTTACCTGCATTAGTACCATCTGGGATAGTTACCTTAATTCCGTACTCTTCCTCAAAGCCTTTGATGGCACGGCGAAAGTCATCCCGCAGGTACCAGACATACCAGCTCAGTTCACCTTCTTTTTTTGCCTGGGCTTTAATCTCATCCCAGCTCATGTCCGCTAAACCTGCCCCAAAGGCAGTGGAAACGCTCAATGATAGGGCAGCAGTTAATGCCAACATTCTCTTGTACATTCGATTTATCTCACGCCGTGTGCAACTTTTAATAGACTAAGTCAGCAATTTGCAAAGGTGGTCTT
>JBMZDT010000089.1:0-7553 GCA_049614505.1 Leucothrix sp. | reverse complement strand
AATGGGATGTTATTAGATGCTGCCACCCTTATAACTCTTTTCAATGGCATCACGTGACTTTAGTAACTCAGCATATAGCGCTGGGATTTTTGTTTTAAGTGTCTTATGTAGGCGTTTCAGCTGGTTATCACGTTTATTCGTACCCAGTATAACGGCCAAATAGCGCCCCTGAATAGCATATAAAACCTGATCACGATAATAGATAGAACGGTTTTCAAGCTGCAACCAGTTGATAATCACCTTGTCGAGCACTGGCTTAAGGTCAGGATTTTCCAAAGAATAGTTTCTGACTTTACGCCGCCGCTGGCTCGCCGTATTAATTTCGGTTGCCATGTCACCCAAGGTTTCTGCCAAGTCAGGCGACGTTTCCTCAAAATAGGCCAGCAAACTGGCTGTTGTCTCAGGTGAAAAAGCCGATTGATACACCCCGCCACTCGTGGCGAAGTTAGCATTTTTACCGCGACGAAGCCGTGACAGGTTCCTGTTTTGAATCATCACATTGTCTAACATTGCATTATTAACTTTTAACTGGCTGTCTTGCAGCTGTGCGAGCCGATCATCAATAATTTTTTCCCAGTCAACCGCCTGACGACTAAACGCAGAAGCAATCACTTTCTTATCTTGTGTCTTGTGTTGAATCCAAGCACTACGCACACCACGATCAAGCTTCATCTTGAGCTGGCTTAAATCTTTTCGCTCATTCAACCATTGATTATAGGCAAACTGTAGCCGCTCCGCTTGCTGCGGATGTAGGTCTCGCAGCGCTAGGATTTGCTCCTGTAGATCGTTTAGCTGCGCTGTTTGACGAACTAGCCTATTCTGTGCGTCGATTAATGGCGGATAAATTTGCTTTACAAATTCGTAGTGGGCCATCTTTGTAACGCTCGGTTCATCACTACGCTCAGCGCCTTGCAGCTGCTGATTTAAAAAGTAAGCAACCATCGTAATACCAAACAGCAGCCCAAAGGTCAGTACAAACAGACGCTCAATCGGCATAGCGGAGGTTCTACGAATGCGCCTTGCCAAAACAAATGTAAAAACGACGGCAAATAAGGTTCCTGCCCATAGTAGACCGTGTAGTAAATCAACCCACATTCAATCGACCCGTTAGAGAAAACTTAGAAATCTGACTCGTGCAGCGATAGTTCGTTCAGTCCAATGAATTGAGCTTTTGGTACAAGGTAGAGACCTCTCGACTCGTTGAGCGCAATAAGCTATCCAAGCTCAGCACAACAAATTCCACCAGATTCACACTGACATAAGGGTGTTCTATACAAAGGCGCTTGTACATTGGCCGTGTTACACCGAGTAATTCCGCACCTTCAGTTGACGCACGTAAGCGAACCGTTCGTGGCTCACGATCAAAGAAAGACATATGCCCCGTCAATCGACCAGGCCCTAGCCGGCCAATTTCTATTTCTGTACCCAGCTCTTCCCGATACAACACCACTTCACCACCGATGATCAGGTAAAACTCATCGCTAATCGTTCCAAGCTCACTCAGTAACTCGTTAGCCGCTATTGTTTTGGCGCGTGTAAACGCAACAAACTTCTCTACTTCATCGCGCGTCAGTGCAGCACAAAAATTGGGGCTGGTTTCGCTTACTTTGTTAGCAAGCGCTTGCAAATTAGGGTCCATCCTATTCATCCAGTTAATTCCAGTAATGATAAGTATTATACGCTGCTATCAAAAAAGCTATAATATGCCGTCAATTCATTACCATAAGCTGTAAAAATAGGAATTCCCCATGAGTATTAGCAACGAAGCAGTAGAAAAATTAATCACAGACGCACTATCTGGCGCTCAGGCCACTGTTTCAGGCGACGGCTACAAGTATGAAACGACGGTGATCAGCGATGCCTTCGCAGGCTTAAGCAAGGTTAAACGCCATCAACTGGTCTATGCGACGGTTAACGCAGCAATTACATCAGGCGAGCTTCATGCACTAACCATTACTGCACTCACACCAGAAGAAGCCGCTTGAACCAAACAGAAAAAAATACTCAACGCTATCAAGCCACTCGCAAGGTGACATTGGTTGGTGCACTCGTCAATATTGGACTGGCCATCGCACAAGTCGTTGGCGGCTTGCTCGTACAGTCACAAGCACTCATTGCTGATGGCTTTCATACTTTATCGGACCTGGTTACCGATTTTGTCGTGCTTATCGCAGCCAAACTTGCCAGCAAAGACGCGGATGAAGACCACCCTTATGGTCATGAACGGATTGAAACCATCGCCACCATTATTCTTGGCTTGGCGCTTGGTGCGGTTGCTGTGGGCATTGCACTCGATGCGGCAGACCGATTGCAACATCCTGAGAGATTACTGCAACCCAGCGTTGCAGCTATCGCGATTGCCGCATTAGGTATTTTGTGCAAAGAAGGGCTTTATCGCTACACCTACAAAGTCGGCACCGACATTAATTCATCGCTGCTTAAAGCCAATGCAACGCACCATCGTAGCGATGCAATCTCATCGATTATGGTCGCCATTGGTGTCACAGCGAGCGTCATTTTTGCTATTCCTTGGTTAGATGCGCTAGCAGCGGTTGCCGTGTCAGTTATGATTTTTTATATGGGTGCCAAGCTGATTTTAGACAGCACCATGGAGCTCGTCGATACTGCATGGGAAAGCGATAAAGTCGAATCCATGCTACAACTCATTAGTAGTGTACCCAGCGTTCAAAATGCCCACATGTTACGTACTCGCAAAATGAGCTCTAGCGTGCTAGTTGATGTCCACATTCAAGTATCACCACATATTAGTGTTTCTGAAGGACACCATATAGCAGAACAGGTCATGAGCCAGCTACGTCAAGCGTATGACGAAGTAAGTGATATCATGGTCCATATTGACCCGGAAGATGATGAAACTGCGGCACCATCAAAACACCTACCTGATAGGCAATCATTGCTCAGTACGATTAACCCTCTCTTAGCTGAACTGGGTGTTTTAGAAGCGGTCGACAATCTAGTTATTCACTATTTGGATGGGCACATCGAGCTAGAACTCCACCTCGACAGCACGCTTGAATCCTCCGTTATGGCGTCTATTCGCCAGCAGCTTGAGCAAAAATTACAAATCCAACAAATCAACTTTCTGCAAAAATGGTGAGCCCTTCGCTTATCGGATAGCCATTTCACATTGCCTGCACAGGCGGTAGAATGAAATCTAAACAGCACTGTTTCGCACAATAATTGATAACCATAACGCGGATGCCCCCAGCCATGATCAAGACCTTTACCTTAAATAAAATTGAGCATCATATTAATTCCGCTCGAAAAGGAATGTTGACGTATCACATTACAGATGAAACAGGCTACTCGCGCACCGTATCGGGTATGAGTATTTTGGATGAAAACCAACAGATTAAATCCATCAACCCCATTCATAAACGTGAGCTGCCATTAATAGACACCCTCTCTCATCTCAAAGAAAACGAAAAATTTAGCCTAGACTTCAGTTCGTTTAATAAGTATTTCAATCGCGATACGAATAAAACAGTGAACCAAGAAGCCTATGACAACGTCATGATGATGAGTGATGAACCGCCTGAAGATAACGCCCTATCTCGCATTATGATCATTGGCAGTGGTTTGGCGCTGACTTTATTTGGCCTCATTATGCTCATAATGAACCTTGGCTAAAAACATCAACGCAAACCCATCAAACGGCAGCACCATTGAGTTCAGGCTAGCTGAGCATACAGATTACGAAACAAACCTAAGCAATCTAGGCAACATTTAAACGGCCACAGTTTTGACTGGCGGTATACGTTTCTCAAGGCATGTATTATCATAAGATCATCAGTTGTGTGCATCGGATGCCCTCGGCGATAATCAAAAAATGGAAGCTGTCATATGCCAAGACGCCAAAATAAAATTACCCCACTTTCCAAACAAAACGGACTCGCTATAAAAACAATCCTCATTGTGCTAGTCGGTATTGTACTGTTGGGACTGGGCTATAAGTATCTGGAAAGAAAGAACTTTTACGGTTTCAACACCAAAACCATTACAGCCCCTATCCAAAACATTAACCCGTTTAAAGAAAATAATTTTGGAGGGTTTGGCGTTCAGGTCATTGCAACCACTAGCCTAACCGAAGCCAAAAGGGTCATGAACAAATTTGCGTTTGATGGCTACTCGTCATTTATTGTGCAGGTTACGCAACGAGGTAACCCGCTGTATTTGGTGCGCCTTGGCCCCTACACTCGGGCCGAAGCGGTCGCGGTTAATGACAAGATTAAACGCCGTTATAAAAAAAGCCCTTATGTTAGAAAAAGCTTTGTTACTTATCGTGAAGGTTAATCAGGTTACCTAAATTTATGTCGGACGAAAGTTTTGAATCGCTGCGCATCCCGCCCCACTCAATCGATGCCGAGCAATCTGTGTTGGGCGGGCTTATGCTCGACAACCGCGCGTGGGATATTATTGCCGACAGAGTGTCTGAAGAAGACTTCTATCGTAAAGACCACCGTTTAATTTTTCGCTCCATTGCCCAACTTGCAGAAGAGAGCCAACCACTGGACTGGATTACCCTATCTGAGTGGCTCAAACAGCGCTCTGAACTTGATAATGCAGGTGGCACAAGCTATCTCGGCACCCTGGCCAAAGACACCCCCAGTGCCGCCAATATCAAAGCGTATGCGGATATTGTTCGGGAAAAATCAGTGTTGCGACAGCTCATTAGTGTCGGTACTGACATCTCCGACCTAGCCTTTAATAGCGGCGACCGAGACAGTAAGTCACTGCTAGATGAAGCAGAGCAACGCGTGTTTAAAATTGCGGAGCAAGGCTCTCGCCAGCAAACCTTCAAACCGATTAAGCAGTTGCTAAAAGACAGCCTAGATCAAATTCAGAAACTCGCTGAGACTGAAGGCACTATTACGGGCACAGCAACAGGCTACACCGAGCTTGATGAAAAGACATCCGGCCTTAATGAAGGTGACTTAGTCATTGTGGC
Source organism: Leucothrix sp. (assembly GCA_049614505.1). Classification (GTDB taxonomy): domain Bacteria; phylum Pseudomonadota; class Gammaproteobacteria; order Thiotrichales; family Thiotrichaceae; genus Leucothrix. Next base: position 2,584 of record JBMZDT010000089.1, on the reverse strand, counting down.
AGGCCGTCCCGCGATGGGTAAAACAACGTTCTCAATGAATATAGCTGAGCATGTGGCGCTGAATGAAAAACCCGTGGTTATTTTCAGTATGGAAATGCCCGCTGAACAGTTGATCCTTAGGATGTTTGCCTCTAATGGCCGTGTCCCACTGAGCGATATTCGAACCGGTAAAATCCGTGACGAAGATTGGCCTCGCGTGGCAATGGCGGTGAAGGCCTTTTCAAAGACAAGACTGTTTATTGATGACACAGCGGGCCAATCGCCCACTGAAATCCGCGCCAAAACGCGACGCTTAGCACGCGAACATGGCCAGCTTGGCGTTATCGTCATCGACTACTTACAGCTCATGCAAACGGGTACACAGTCTGACAACCGCGCTGCTGAAATTTCAGAAATTTCCCGCTCACTCAAAGGGCTCGCAAAAGAATTAAAATGCCCGGTGATTGCCTTATCCCAGCTCAATCGAAGCCTTGAGCAACGCCCCAACAAACGCCCGATTATGTCAGACCTTCGTGAATCCGGTGCAATCGAGCAGGATGCGGATATCATCATGTTCGTCTATCGTGATGAAGTCTACGACGAGGACTCACCGGATAAAGGACAAGCAGAAATTATCATTGGTAAGCAACGAAACGGCCCAATTGGAACGGTGCGGCTGACTTTCCACGGTAAATACACACGCTTTGACAACTTTGCGCCAGACGTTTATGCGCCTGACTTTAATGGTTAATTTGGTCAGTACTTAACGGTAGAATGAGTGGTTCCATAGAACTAATCAATAAGGTGCTAGTCTGATTAGTTTGGACATCCACACAACACAAGGAATCAACATGAACAAAAACCTAAGCAATAGTTTATTGGTCGCCACTATCGTGTCTACAGGCTTCGTAACAGGGTGTGCTGGGGGCAGTATGAGCAGCGGCGAAACACGTGCTGCCATCGGTGCGGTGATTGGTAGTGAAATTGGTAAAGAATTTGGCGGTGGGCACGGTAAGCGTGTTACTCGCCTCATTGGTGCCGCCATCGGGGGTTACATTGGTGCTAACTTAGGTCGTCCTCTGGATAGCTATGATCAGCGCAATGTCAATAACGCGATGTCTAGTGCACCGAATAACCGTAAGGTTCGTTGGAAGAATGAGCAATCCGGTGCAAATTACGAAATCATCCCAACCAGCACCTACCAAGCCTCGGTTAATCAAGCCCCTGCACGCTGCCGCAATTACACCATGACCGTTGATATGGGCGGCACGCCAGAGTTTGTCAAAGGCAAAGCGTGTATGGTTAATGGCCAGTGGGTTAATGTTTAAGGTTTTTGAACACATTTAAACTCATCAAACCTTGTAATGCTGGGTGTTTGCCAAACAAATGCTCAGCGTTGCGCATCACTGCTGTTACCTTCCCACTATCGATCGATTTTTCTTGATAAGACGACATGGCTTAACGTTCGTTCTACACCATCAAGACGAGCAATGCTATCAATGCATTGATCCAATGCCTCTGTCGTTGCTGCTGTCGCCTTAGCCACTAAATCATACTTTCCGCTGATCGTACACAGCATATCTAATTGAGTCTGTTTGCTGACTTTCTTAACAATCTCAACCGTTTTATTCGGCACCACTGAAATCATCACATAAGCACTTACCTGTTGCTGCATAAAGTGCGGATTGAGCTTGATCGTATACCCCTGAATCACACCTGTTTGCTCTAACCGATCCATTGTTGCCTGTACAGTCGCTCGGCTAACACCCAATGCCTTAGCCAAATCAGACACAGTACGTCGGCTATTCTCCCGTAACAGGTTAATAAGTTGCTGTTCATTTTTCATAGCATTCTGATAAATACACTAATCAATTTGCTCAATAATAAATACCATTTTGTATAAATTAGCAATACTAAACGCCACCTAAGTAGCCGATACTTTAGTGACCAGATCAATAAAGGGTGGACAAATGACTTATTTAAATACTGCAGCAGTTAGTGAAGCACTACACAACAAGCAACGTTTAGCAGTACATGACGCCCAGCAACAGCTGGCGATGAGCAAACCCTTTACTAACAACTATGTCTCGCCAACCTTGGTTATGTCAGAGCAGCGGCTGAGGCGAAATGCACAGCGTTTTATGGCAGCCATGCCAAGGGTACGCCCTCACTTTGCAGTTAAGGCCAACCCCGACACCGCTGTTTTAACGACCTTTAAACAAGCAGGCACTGGCTTTGAGATTGCCTCGATGGCTGAAATCGACCTGCTGCATAACCTTGGCGTCGATTTAACAACGGTGTTCTACTCTAATCCAATCAAATCAGTCGCCTCGATCAAATACGCTGCCGCTAAAGGCATCACTTGGTATTGTGTAGACACCCCTGAAGAAATCCAAAAAATTGCCGCGATTAAACCCGATGCAAAACTTTATCTGCGCATAGAAGTTAGCAATGAAGGCGCTAGCTGGCCCTTAGCTGACAAATTTGGGGCAAGTGGTGACGCCATCAACACCCTCATACACACCGCAAAGCAACTCGCCATGCAGCTAGCAGGCGTGACCTTTCACGTCGGATCACAATGCACCCACATTGATAATTGGATTCA
>JBMZDT010000088.1:0-7573 GCA_049614505.1 Leucothrix sp. | reverse complement strand
ACGCTCCATATACTCCGACATATCAAAACGCAGCAGGTTAATACCTAGATGCTCTGACAACTGCTTAGTCACCTCTGTCTTACCAACCCCTGTTGGGCCAGCAAACAGGAACGAACCAATAGGCTTTCCATCATCTCTCAAACCAGAACGCGCCATTTTTATCGCGGTAACAATTTGAGTAATGGCTTCATCTTGGCCAAACACAACGCGTTTCAGACTAGTTTCAAGCGTTTTCAGCACTTCCATATCAGAACTGGACACTGCTTTTGGTGGAATCCGCGCAATCTTTGCAACAATAGCTTCAATATCACCCACAGAAATCGTCTTTTTACGCGTCGCTTTCGCTTGCAATTGACGATTAGCACCTGCTTCATCAATGACATCAATCGCTTTATCTGGCAAACGGCGATCTGTGATATACCGTGCAGATAGCTCTACCGCTGTCTCCAGCGCTGGCATGGTATATTTCACATCATGATGCTCTTCAAAGCGCGACTTCAGTCCTTTGAGTATTTTAATCGTCTCAGGTACTGACGGTTCATTCACATCAATTTTCTGGAAGCGACGTGCCAAAGCACGATCCTTCTCAAAAATACTGTGGTACTCCTGATAGGTCGTAGACCCCATGCATTTCAATTCACCTGATGCCAAAACGGGCTTAATCAAGTTTGAAGCATCCATCGTGCCACCAGAGGTTGCACCTGCACCAATAATGATATGAATTTCATCCACAAATAACACGGCATGATCTTCATCACGAATCTGATTGAGAACCGCTTTCAAACGTTTCTCAAAGTCACCTCGGTATTTTGTACCAGCAACTAACGCACCTAAATCTAAGGAATAGATAGTCGCATCTGCCAATACTTCAGGCACTTCTCCATCCACAATTCGCTTGGCTAGGCCTTCAGCAATTGCGGTTTTTCCAACACCCGCCTCACCTACTAACAACGGGTTATTTTTACGGCGACGGCAAAGCACTTGCACTGTTCGCTCAACTTCTTCATCACGCCCGATTAAAGGGTCAATCTTCCCCTCTTCGGCAACCTGATTAAGATTACTGGCAAAGCGTTCTAGCGGGCTGGATTTACTCTCATCTTCTGTAAACTCAGCTTCATCAGCATTGGCTTCAGAACCCGATGTATCTTCACCCGACTCCAAAGAATCAAAAGTGATATCTTCATCTTTTTGAATACCGTGTGAAATATAGTTCACCAAATCTAAGCGCGACATATCTTGCCGAGCCAAGTAGTAAACTGCATGTGATTCTGTCTCACCAAAAATGGCCACCAGAATACTATCACCGGTTACTTCCTCCTTAGCGGAGGCCTGAACATGATAAACCGCACGCTGTAAGACGCGCTGAAAGCCAATTGTTGGCCTACTTTCTCGCACATCATCTTCAACTAAGATGGGGGTGCTTTCTTCGATATGATTGCCCAACTCTTGCTGTAACAAAGGAATATTAATACCGCAGGCACGCAGGGTTTCCGACGCTGAAGTATTCTTTGTCATAGCGAGCAGTAGGTGCTCCACAGTAACAAACTCGTGGTGTTTTTCGTTGGCTTCCCTGAATAGGCTATTTATAGAATATTCAACTTCCGGACTTAGCATAATCTAGTCTCCTTAGGCCTCTTCCATGGTACATAGCAAAGGGTGTTGAGACTGACGAGCATGCTCATTAACCATAACAACCTTTGTTTCCGCGATTTCCCGAGTAAAGACGCCACACACGCCCTTGCCCTTTTGATGTACATTCAGCATGACTCTGGTGGATGATTCATAGTCAAGGTTAAAGAACTGCATCAGTACATCAACAACGAACTCCATGGGAGTGAAGTCGTCGTTGATTAGTATAACGCTATAGCGCTTTGGTTCCTTGACTTCTGGGCGGGATTCCTCTACCGCCAAACCAGAATCGTGATCTATATCGTGCTCGTTAGCCATTTTATTCCCCAACGCTCAAGCAAATAATTACATATTACCAATGACGCTATCGCCAAACTCAGGGGTCGATAATGGCTCAACACCATCCATTTCATTAGCGAAATCAAAGGTTACTGTTTTAGCCGTAATCGCACCAGAAACACCTTTAACCACAAGGTCGGCGGCCTCTACCCAACCCATATGCCGCAACATCATCTCAGCGGATAGTATAATTGACCCTGGGTTCGCAATGTTCTTTCCTGCGATCATCGGTGCTGTTCCATGTGTTGCTTCAAACACGGCGATTGTATCTGAAAGGTTGGCGCCAGGCGCAATACCGATGCCGCCCACTTGTGCAGCTAGTGCATCGGAAATGTAATCCCCATTTAGATTGAGTGTCGCAACGACCGAATAGTTTTCAGGATACAGTAAAATATTTTGTAAAAAGGCATCCGCAATTACATCGTTTACAACAATATCGTCACCTGTTTTAGGGTTTTTAAATGACAGCCACGGCCCACCATCTAACTCTGTCGCACCAAACTCTTTGCGCGCGATATCCATTCCCCACGTCTTAAAGCCCCCTTCCGTAAATTTCATAATATTGCCTTTGTGGACAATAGTAACGACTTTACGGTTATTATCGACTGCGTACTGCAATGCTTTACGCACCAAGCGCTCAGTACCCTCTTGAGAAACGGGTTTAACACCAATCCCTGAGGTATCTGGGAAGCGAATCTTCGTCACTCCCATCTCTTCTTGTAGAAACTTAATCACTTTCTCAGCCTCGGGTGACCCTTGTTCCCACTCGATACCCGCGTAGATATCTTCTGAGTTCTCCCGAAATATCACCATATCCGTTTCTTCTGGGTTTTTAACCGGGCTTGGCGTACCTGCGTAGTAACGTACTGGGCGTAAACAGGTATATAAATCAAGCGTTTGACGCAACGTCACATTTAACGAGCGCATACCGCCACCTACCGGAGTAGTCAAAGGCCCCTTAATTGACACAACATAATCTTTAACCACTTCCATGGTTTCATCAGGTAGCCACACATCGCCACCATATAAAGCATTGGCCTTTTCACCCGCATAAATCTCCATCCACTGGATTTCACGCTGCCCGTTATAAGCCTTTTCTACGGAGGCATTGATGACTTTTTGCATCACGGGCGTTATATCAGCGCCGATACCATCACCTTCAACAAAAGGAATAATAGGCATATCTGGTACATTCAGGGAAAAGTCTGCATTTGTTGTAATTTTTTCACCTTTCTCAGGGATGTTAATATGCTGAAAACTCATTTATAGGCTCCGAAGTCAATTGATCTGGTCATTATTATAGTGATTTAGCCACACACAATGGTGGCGAACAGGTACTTAGTGTAACAAATCAGCGCTACCGCTATATAGGTTTATTGCCCATACCCCTGTTTATGAATGTTATGTTTGTTAAAACTAATCATTTAACAAATAGTAGAATGCTTTAATATATGCTCCCATCTTAATAATTCAATAGAGAGCACACATGAGTTATCACGTTTTTGGGATTGGTAATGCCCTAGTCGACATGGAATATGAAGTCACTGAAAGCTTTTTGACAGACAATAATATCGAAAAAGGCCTCATGACCTTAATTGATGAAACCCAGCAACAGCAACTCTCTGCTGGCTTAGAATCCAATTATGGCATTACCAAGCGCACGGGCGGTGGCTCCGCTGCAAACACTATCGTGGCAATCAGCCAGCTTGGCGGCAAAACATTTTATGCCTGTAAAGTGGCAAACGATGAAGGTGGCGAATTTTACATGAATGACTTGCACAAGGCAGGCGTTACGACCCGCCTTGACAGTGCAAATTATGCAGGAATTACCGGCAAGTGCATGGTAATGGTAACCCCTGACGCCGAGCGCACCATGAACAGTTTTTTAGGTATCACCTCTGACTTCTCTGTTGATGAACTGCATTTAGACGATATGAAAGGTGCCGAGTATATCTATGCGGAAGGCTATCTGGTGACATCAGACGTTTCACGCAATGCAGTTGTGCAAGCACGCAAAGTGGCCGCTGAACATGGCATCAAAACCGCGATGACCTTCTCAGACCCATCCATGGTGACGTATTTTAAAGACGGCGTAACTGAAATATTGGGGAATGGCGTCGACATTTTGTTTAGCAATGAAGAAGAAGCAACCACCTACACAGGTAAAGCAGATATTGAAGAAGCCATTGCTGAATTAAAAAAACTCACAGGAACCTTAGTGCTCACATTGGGCGACAAAGGCGCCATGATTATTACGGATGAAGAACGTGTCACGATTGATCCGGTCAAAACCAAAGCCATCGATACAAATGGTGCTGGGGATATGTTCGCTGGTTCGTTCTTATATGGCGTTACCCATGGCTTCAGCTTACAAAAAGCCGGCGATTTAGCCAGCGAAGCCGCCTCTATTATTGTTTCTCGCTTTGGCACACGCCTAGAAGCTGATGAACAGGCTCACCTTAAAGCCAAATACTGCTAAATCAAACGGACATTGAAATGACTCGTAAAATTCTTGTAACCAGCGCCCTTCCTTACGCCAATGGCCCGATACACATTGGCCACATGGTTGAATATATCCAAACGGATATTTGGGCTCGCTTCCAACGTTTGCGTGGCAACAGTTGCTATTATGTCTGTGCAGACGATGCACATGGCACGCCAATTATGCTACGCGCACAGCAAGAAGGCATTGAGCCACAAGCATTGATTGACCAAGTTAATCAGGAGCACCAAGCAGATTTTGCAGGCTTCAATGTCCTATTTGACAATTACCACTCGACCCACTCAGAAGAAAATCGGGCACTGTCAGAGGCGGTCTACCTTGCCGCCCGTGATGCAGGGCATATTGACACACGGGTTATTAAGCAGGCTTACGACCCTGAAGCGGAAATGTTTTTACCGGACCGTTTTATTAAAGGCGACTGCCCTAACTGCGGCGCAGCCGATCAATACGGCGACAACTGTGAGGCCTGTGGCGCGACCTATTCAACGACAGAAGTAAAAAACGCCTATTCTGTGGTAACAGGTGCTACGCCTATTGAAAAAGACAGTGAGCACTACTTTTTTAAGTTAGGCAATTTTACTGAATTCTTGTCAGAGTGGTTGGCCAGTGGCTCGGTGCAGCAAGAAGTTGTTAATAAAATGAACGAGTGGGTCAAGGATGGCTTGGCTGACTGGGATATCTCAAGAGATGCACCTTACTGGGGTTTTAAAATCCCTGACACTGATGATAAATATTTTTACGTTTGGCTAGACGCCCCCATCGGCTACCTCGCTTCATTTAAAAACCTGTGTGACCGTACAGGTGAAAGCTTCGACGCCTATTGGGCTGAGGGCTCTGATGCGGAGGTTTATCACTTCATTGGAAAGGATATAGCCTATTTTCACACCCTATTTTGGCCTGCTCAGCTAAAAGCAGCAGGTTATCGCCTGCCTACTGGAGTGAATTGCCACGGCTTTCTAAAAGTCAATGGTGAAAAGATGTCAAAGTCCCGTGGCACTTTCATTCAGGCCCGCGCCTTCCTCAATCACCTACCAGCAGAGCAATTACGCTACTACTTTGCAGCCAAGCTCAGCAATTCCATTGACGACATCGACTTAAATCTTGAAGATTTCCAAACCCGCTCCAATAGCGAGCTAGTTGGAAAATTAGTAAATATTGCTTCACGCTGTGCAGGATTCATCAACAAACGCTTTGACAACACCCTGTCGGCAGAACTTCCTGATCCCGCATTATATGCTCAATTTAGCCATGCTAGTGATGCAATTGCAGAAAGCTACGAGACTCGCCAGTACAGTCGTGCCATGCGTGAAATCATGGGGTTAGCGGACCTAGCCAATCAATATATTGACAGCAACAAACCCTGGGTATTGATCAAGGATGAGGCTACCTTTGACCAAGTGCAAGGCATCTGTACACAAGGCATCAATATGTTCCGGGCGCTCATTGCCTACCTGAAACCGGTACTACCGGAACTGGCCGAAAAATCTGAGCACTTCCTCAATGCGGGCGAATTGCATTGGGAGTCAGTACAAACACCACTGCTTAACCATGAAGTCAGCAAATTCAAACCCCTCATGACTCGTATCGAAAGCACGCAGATTGACGGGATGCTTGAAGAAAATACAGCCATACTAAAGAGCATGCAGGACAAGGCGAATAAACCAACACTAAGTAAGCATTTGACAGATGACCCAATCAAGCCTGAAATCAGTTATGAGGACTTTGATAAGGTTGACTTACGCATTGCGCTTATTGAAAAAGCAGAAGCCGTGAAAGGGGCCGATAAATTATTGTGTTTGACTCTGGATATTGGTGGTGAAAAGCGACAGGTTTTTGCAGGTATAAAATCTGCTTATACCCCCGAAACACTAATTGGTAAGCAAACCGTCATGGTCGCTAACTTAGCGCCACGTAAGATGCGCTTTGGTCTATCAGAGGGGATGGTGCTTGCCGCAGGATCCGGTGGCAGCGACTTATTCATATTGCAACCTGACACAGGGGCAGAAGCTGGCATGCGCGTTAAGTAACTAGCCCTCTGAGGCAGTTTTTCGGGTGATCTTTTTGTAGCGCGCTAGGTCTTTATCAAAACGCTCTTCAAGATCATCCCGTTCGATTAGGTTTTCAGTAATTGCTTGCTGATAGATGTGTAGATTATCCAGCATGTCTTCAATCTTCATCCCTAACTTGCGTTTATCTGCGGGGCTAAGCATCCTTTCATGGCGCGCTTCAAACAGCTCTAGTTTATTAGAGAGTCTTTTGTGGCGCGCTTTAAGCACTTTAATGGACTCATCGGCCATTTCCATTTTGCTGTGATACACATTCTTTAGCTCCTCAATATTGCTGAACATCGACATCAACTGAGTATCATGCATCTCTTGCAAATCTTCTTTTCTCTTGGCCTCTTTCAACGCTTTTTGCCTAATGCGTTCTTGTCTTAATGACAACAGCTTTTGCTTGCGAGCATCTGCTGAGTCCACTTTTTCTTTAACCGTACCGTTCTTGTTCAGCTTAGTGTGGCCATTTTGAGCCACTTTAGGTGGCACCTTATCACCATAATGAACTTTTCCATTGTCATCTACCCAGCGGTACAATGCAGACTCCACAGGGATACTGATAAGCAGTGATAACAATATAAATAGCGTCGGTTTTTTCATTATTCTAATCGCATTCCTAGCTAAACAACATCAACCAACTCAATGATCAGACGCACTAAGATGATCAAAGCGAATCAGTGTTTTTCGATACTGGCCTGTCATCACTTTTTTATCGACATGGTTCATGGTGATCGCCTTTTGGTATTCACTCAAACTGTCTTTAGCATTGCTGATTTGCATGGATAAAGTCACACGCGATGACTCATCTTTTGTTTGCTTATATTTGTTATTGAGACGTTTAAGTTTCTGCGTCAGACTTTCATCTCGTGCCTTGAGAATGCCAATGCTTTGATCGATTTGAGAAATCTTTTTACTAAAGACACGGATAACGTCTTCTCTGGACTCATAAGTGGCCAGCAGCTGCTCATCTTTACGCTTTTGTTCAATCTCTGCCTGCTTCGCTTCATCCATTTCAGCAAGCAGCACTTGTTCCTCATCCGCTTTCTCT
>JBMZDT010000087.1:0-7645 GCA_049614505.1 Leucothrix sp. | reverse complement strand
GGCCATGATCAAAACCAATGTACCTTGTGTACCTGGCTCTGGCGGTGCTATTCCAGATAACGGTGCTGAAGCCCTTGCTATGGCTCAAGACATTGGCTATCCCGTCATTATCAAGGCTACCGGTGGTGGTGGTGGGCGCGGCATGCGCGTTGTTGAAAAGAGCGAAGACCTGCTTGACTCGATTACTCTCACCAAAACAGAAGCACGTGGCGCGTTTGGTAATGATGTTGTTTACATGGAAAAGTACCTACAAACACCGCGCCATATTGAATTTCAAGTACTGGCTGATTCACATGGTAATGCCATACACTTGTGTGAGCGTGACTGCTCAATGCAGCGCCGCCACCAAAAAGTTGTGGAGGAGGCACCAGCCCCAGGCATTACACCTGCCGAAAGAAAACGAATGGGTGACATTCTAACCAAAGCCTGTAAAGATATTGGCTATAGGGGTGCCGGCACTTTTGAGTTTTTGTATGAAAATGGCGAGTTTTATTTCATCGAAATGAACACACGCTTACAAGTTGAACACCCAGTCTCAGAACTCATTACAGGCATTGATTTGGTTAAACAGCAGTTACTTGTTGCATCAGGTGAAAAGCTTCAGATTAAGCAGGCGGATGTTATTCCAACAGGCCACTCAATAGAATGCCGCATCAACGCTGAAGACCCTGATAATTTCAGGCCCTCCCCTGGTAAAGTTGAACGTTTTCATACACCTGGCGGACTAGGTGTACGCGTTGACTCCCATGTGTATGGGGGCTATACCGTACCACCTTATTATGACTCCATGATTGGCAAGCTGATTGTCCATGCTGAAGACCGTGCCAGTGCGATTAAGCGGATGCAGGGTGCACTTGAAGAGATGGTAATTGAAGGTATTAAAACGAATATTCCTTTACAGCGACGCATTATCCAAGATGAAGCATTTATTGAAGGTGGTGCTGACATTCACTACCTTGAAAAGAAACTTGGACTCTAAGTTATGTGGTTACAGCTCATTTGCCAATCCACTAAAGATTTCGAAGACAATATTAGCACACTGGCAGAAACGTTAGGGGCCGTATCCATTACATTAAGTGATGCGGCTGATGTGCCTGTTCTGGAGCCGCTGCCTAATGAAACCCCCTTGTGGGATGAAATTGTTATCACGATGTTGTTTCGTGAAGAACAACAGTCTCAGCTGGCGGCACTCAAACAACAGCTCACAGAAAATAAGCTGACTTGGAAAATTAGCCATATTCGCCAAGAAAACCTAAAAGATCAGCAATGGGAACGTGTCTGGATGGATGACTTTCATCCAATGCAGTTTGGCAACAACCTCTGGATTTACCCCAGCTGGTCAGAGATACCCAATGACAATGCGGTGAAAATCAAGTTAGACCCTGGTCTAGCGTTTGGTACAGGTACCCACCCAACCACTGCAATGTGTTTGGAGTGGTTAGATCGTAATCCGCCTCATAATAAAACGGTTGTTGACTTTGGTTGTGGTAGCGGCATTTTAGCAATGGCAGCGATTAAACTAGGTGCGAAGCAAGTGTTCGCCACGGACATTGACCCTCAAGCCCTGATTGCAACACAAAGCAACCAAATTAATAACGCTATTTCGGAAGAGCAAATTATGCGTTATCTTCCTGATGATATGCCTGAAGTAAAAGCAGATCTGATGCTCGCCAATATACTGTGCGGCCCTTTGATAGACCTTGCAGCTGACCTTTGTGGTAGCACCAAGCAAGGTGGCCACATTGTGCTATCAGGCGTTCTTAAAGAGCAGCAAAGCCTATTGGCTAACGCCTATACGGATTATTGCCATAACATTCAGTTTGTCAATTCAGGCGAATGGCTTAGAATGACGGCTACTATAAGCTAGGACTTAGACGTCTATGTATACTCGATGTAGCCACTGTAGTGCCGTTTTTCGCGTAACCATGAAAGAGCTGACAGCTGCACAAGGAAAGTTGAGGTGCGGCGAGTGCTCTAATGTGTTCAATGCGATGGACAACCTCTCGACAAAACTCCCTAATCAAGCCGATCCTTCTCAAAATATTTCTTTTGATTCACTCAATAGAAAGCAACAACCAGGCAGTACTACTAACCATGCTGTTGAGCAAAATGCAGTTAGACAGCACAGTCAGCAGTATACGACTCAACACAAGAAAACAGGCAATTTATGGCTGATACTAAGTGTCTTTGCCCTGTGTGTAGCGCTAATCACGCAAGTTTGGTTTAGTCGCGAGCTTTGGTTTAGTAAACTACGCCAACCCAATACTGTAAAGATGTTGAGCAAAAAGGTTTTTTCACACCCGAATCAGCCAGACGCGTTAGTAATTACTGCATCAATCAAGAGTTTTGCTAAGGAATCGCAACCTTTTCCTTACCTCGAGGCAAGACTGTTAGATGTCAACAATCAAACCATTGCACTAAGAAGATTTAGGCCTCATGAATACCTAGGGAACTATCAGCCCGATGCACTTTTAATGAGTAACGCGGAAGTCTCCATACGACTTAAAATAAAAGACCCACCAGGTAATCGAGCCAAGCACTTCCAGTTCTCCTTTTTGTAATGATAGCCTAAATCAATGCTTAAAATCGCTCACCACACACTCATTAGCCCCATTCTTCAGGCCCCTATGGCAGGGGCAACTGATCGCGTCTATCGCGACTTGGTTCGAAAGCATGGCGCGGGTTTAGCTACTTCAGAGATGATAACAAGCGATTTAAATCTTATTAATACCCGCAAATCCCAGCTGAGAATGCCCCAGCTTGACGAAGCATCTCCCAGAAGCATTCAGTTGGTAGGAACAGAGCCAAATATAATGGCTGATGCCGCAAAATTCTATATTGGTCAAGGTGCCGAATTAATTGATATTAACTTTGGCTGCCCGGTAAAAAAGGTTGCAGGAAGCAAAAAACTAGCAGGCTCTGCACTGTTAAAAGATGAACGAAAACTAGAACTTATCATTAAAGCAGTGGTCGAAGCTTCAACGGTGCCCGTTACCATAAAATATAGAACTGGTTGGAACATGACTTCTCGCAACGCTATAAGAATAGGCCAAATTGCAGAACAAGCAGGAATAAAGGCAATAGTTTTGCACGGAAGAACGCGAGAAGACAAGTACCGTCCTTTTGCAGAATATGAGACAATCAGACGCGTTAAAAAGTGTATAAGCATTCCACTTATCGCAAACGGTGATATTTGCGATGAGAAAACTGCCGCATTCGTCCTTGATTACACACAGGCCGATGGAATCATGATTGGAAGAGGTTCTTTTGGTCAACCTTGGATATTTGCGGAGCTTAATAAACAGCTGTTTGGGATACAGCATGCCAGTGAAATTACGGATGATTATAAAAGAAATATTGCTGTCAGCCATGTCGAGGCAGTGCAGAAATTATACTCCAAACCAACACACTATCTGGATGTTACTACCTATAATCGCCCAAGCTTTGTTAACAAAGTAATCAACTGGTATTTAATAACCATGTCGATTCAAGCTAATGTGAAGCATAGTATACTAAGTTGTAAAACCCCCAGTGAACAGCTTCTGCTTTTCAAGGATGCACTATATGCAGAAGCCAACACTAAAAACTTATCGCCTTGCATAACTTGAGTTTTGACATAAACCACAAACCCCATACAATAATATATAGGTCACGTGAACAATGACAAATACACCACTAAATGCAGACTCTTTATCTGAAGCGACGGATCAAGCCGTTTCTGAGTATCTGGCTCTTTTAGGAGATCATGACGCTACCAATCTTTACCGTCAAATCGTCGATGAGGTTGAACGCCCTTTGCTTGAAGTCATCATGAAACACACACGAGGCAACCAATCAAAGGCTGCTATGTGTTTAGGAATGAATCGGGCCACGCTTCGCTCAAAACTTAAACGCCACGGATTACTATAATCACGGCCTTTATGAATTACTCGTAAGGTGTAGCTAGAATCAATTGTTTGCACCTTACGATTTATACACCAACACCGTCACACTTACTGCAATACCTTCTTTATTTCCAACATACCCTAGGCCTTCTGTTGTTGTAGCCTTGACTCCCACCCTACCCACATCCACAGCTAAATCTTCCGCCAAGCAACGGCGCATTGCGTCAATATGATCAGCAAGTTTGGGAGACTCTGCCAAGATAACCGCATCGAGATTTTGCAATGCAAAACCCTGTTGCTTGACCAGATCATAGACATGGCGCAGTAAAATACGACTATCTATATCCTGATACTGACTAGCCGTGTCAGGAAAGTGCTGACCAATATCACCCAATGCCAGTGAACCAAGTAAAGCATCACAGGTGGCATGCAATAGCACATCACCATCTGAATGTGCTTTGAAGGCTCGATCATGCGGTATGACTACACCACCCAACGTGATGTGACTACCTTCCATAAAGGCATGCACGTCATACCCGTGCCCAATCCTAAAGTCCATTGTGATCATCAGCCCCAAGCAAAAAATTAATAATGGTTAAATCCGCTGGCGTTGTCAGTTTAATATTATCTGACGCACCTTCAACAAGCCTCACGGGGTGCTGCTTATACTCCATTGCAGACGCCTCATCCGTAATAGGAACGCCCGCCATTTGGGCATCCAGTAATGACTCCAGCAGCATACCCAAACGAAACAGCTGCGGCGTCTGAGCTTGCCATACATTGACACGTGACTGGGTACAATCGATTGTCTCATTATGCGCGTCAGCAAGCTTGAGCGTATCTTTGACGGGGGTTGCTAAAATAGCACCCACCTCAGTCTCTGCTAGTGCTAAAGTAAGCAGCTTCAGGATATCCGCCTCCCTAACACAAGGCCGTGCGGCATCGTGAACCATTACTCGGATATCAGGCTTAACACCTACCTCATTCAGCAAAAAAGATAAGCCATTAATGACTGTATCAGAACGCTCATTGCCACCTAAGGTAGATAATAAACTAAAGCCCTGAGACTGGTATCGAGACAACAAACGTTGCTGTATATTAGGCCAGAAGGTGTCGGCTTCGCTCACGACAACTAAGATACCAGCGAGGCCTTGCAGTCCAGCAAACCGATCAATGGTATGTTCTAAAACGGTCTTACCGTGCAATGAAATATACTGCTTAGGAAGGTCTGCCTGCATCCTCGAGCCAACGCCTGACGCCGGAATAACAACCCAAAAGCCTTGCTGTTGATAATCAAACACAGCTTATTGGGGCTTCAGCATTTCTTGGGTGATAATCTCCTCAGCGGCTTGAACCTTGGGTAACACCTGCTGCTCATCGCGTGTATCAAGAATGATTTCGTAGAACGTTTCTTTACTGCGAATCATACCCAATTCACTGCGCGCCCTTTCTTCAACCGCATCGTTACCAGACTGAGCGTCTTCCAGTTCTGCACGAATTTGACTATTCAATGCTTTTTGTTTTTCGTTGGCTTGCTTAATTTCAGCAATTTCTTTTTCTAATTGCCATTTCGCTGGATAGCTGCCATGACCCACCCAGAGGCTTGCAATCAGAATTACAAGCAGGAGGGCCATCACAGCTATCAAGTATTTCATGAGCTTACATCCTTATAATCACACCTGAGAAACCACTATCCCAAATGGCGAAACGCTGAGGCTCCTGCATAACTGGCATTGCTTCCTAGCGCCTGTTCGATTCTTAGTAGTTGATTGTACTTTGCAATGCGATCGGACCGTGATAGCGACCCTGTCTTAATTTGTCCTGCATTTGTCGCAACCGCCAAGTCAGCGATTGTAACATCTTCTGTTTCTCCGGAGCGATGAGAAATAACGGCAGTATAACCGCTATCGTGCGCCATTTGAATCGCCTCTAAAGTTTCACTGAGTGTACCAATCTGATTCAGCTTTATAAGAATTGAATTTGCTATCCCTTTATCAATACCTTCTTTAAAGATGGACGGGTTTGTCACAAACAGATCATCCCCTACCAATTGCACTTTGTCACCTAGACGTTCAGTGAGCAATTTCCAGCCAGCCCAATCACCCTCATCCATCCCATCTTCAATGCTGATAATCGGATATTTTTCCACCCAATCCGCTAAAAACTCAACCATCTCAACCGCATCAAACGACCGACCTTCAGAACTAAACACATATTTTCCGTCTTTATAATATTCCGAACTGGCGCAATCTAATCCCAAAAAGACATCTTTGCCCGCTACAAAGCCTGCACGCTCAATAGCCTCTAAAATCACTTCAATGGCGGCTTCGTTAGACGATAAATTAGGCGCAAATCCCCCCTCATCCCCAACAGCCGTACTCATGCCCTGCTCTGACAACACTTTTTTGAGCGTGTGGAATATTTCTGCACCATACCTGACTGCTTCCGCTAAACTGCTAGCTCCCACAGGCAGGATCATAAATTCCTGCATATCTACGCTATTATCAGCATGTGATCCGCCGTTGATGATATTCATCATGGGGACTGGCATTTTGTACTGCGTGTCGCCACCAAGATACTGATAAAGCCCAGTACCTGCATCATTCGCCGCGGCATGAGCGGTTGCCATTGATGCCGCTAGCAAGGCGTTTGCACCCAAACGCTGCTTGTTGTCACTACCATCAAGCTCAATCAGTGCTTTGTCTAACGCCGCCTGATCGGTTGCTTCCAGCCCAATAATGGTCTCTGCGATCTCACCGTTCACATTAGCAACCGCCGTTTGCACGCCTTTACCCAGATACCTTGCACCACCATCGCGTAGTTCAATTGCTTCACGAACACCCGTTGATGCTCCTGAAGGCACCGCAGCACGCCCCATGATGCCATTACTTAGTACAACATCCGCTTCTACCGTTGGATTGCCTCGTGAATCAATAATTTCACGCGCTGTTATGCTCGCTATCTTAGTCATTAAAAATTTCCAAATTAAAATAATAAAATATGTTTAATATCACGATCAGATCTCAACTGAGATAATCTAGCCGCTCTTCGTTTTATGAAAGTCTAACGCCGCTTTGATATACCCGGTGAAAAGTGGATGGCCTTCACGCGGCTTCGACGTAAATTCAGGATGGAATTGACACCCCATAAACCATGGGTGATCAGCAAGTTCAACCATCTCAACTAAGGTACCGTCCTCAGATAAGCCTGATAGAATCAAGCCTTTATCCTCTAATACTTCACGGTATTTGTTGTTAAATTCATAACGATGACGATGACGCTCAACAACGGAATCACTACCGTAGGTATGTGCTGCCAGCGATCCTGCTTTTAGCTGGCAGCGCTGCCCACCAAGTCGCATTGTTCCACCCAGATCTGAGTCACTGCTACGGGTTTCTATTTCACCCGACTCATCTTTCCACTCAGTAATTAGGCCGATTACTGGCTCCGAGGTTCCCGCTACAAACTCTGTACTATGTGCATCACCTAATCCAGCACAATGGCGTGAAAATTCAATCACCGCGACCTGCATACCCAAACAAATACCAAGGTAGGGAATTTTATTTTCCCGTGCATATCTTACGGCGCTGATCTTCCCCTCAACACCACGAATACCAAATCCACCTGGCACCAAAATCGCATCAACTTCACCCAGTTGATCCAAACCATCCGATTCAAGTTTCTCCGAATCGATGTAAATAATTCTAACCCTTGCATGATTTTGAATGCCTGCATGACTCAGCGCTTCGTTAAGAGACTTA
>JBMZDT010000086.1:0-7654 GCA_049614505.1 Leucothrix sp. | reverse complement strand
GCCGAAGGCGCAGGCGTCAATGCTGTGATTGCACCTAAAGACAAAGCCGCTAGCCTAACCCCTACGGCACGCAAGGTTGCTTCGGGTGCAGCAGAAACCCTTCCCTTTGTGCAAGTCACTAACTTAGCGCGCACTCTGCAACTGCTAAAAGACTCTGGCGTTTGGATTACTGGCACCAGCGATAAAGCGGATCAAACGGTGTATCAAGGCAATTTCACTGGCGCTACTGCCATTGTGATGGGTGCTGAAGGTAAAGGCATTCGCCGCCTTACAGAGGAAGCGTGTGATCACCTTATTTCGATTCCTATGGCCGGCTCAGTGTCTAGTTTGAATGTTTCTGTTGCAACTGGTGTGGTTTTATATGAGGCTGTACGTCAGCGCAGTCAGTAACTGATCGCGCGCTTTTAAACCTGCTAACTACCCGATACTCATTATGTTAACTCTTTACCAATTCAACTCCTGCCCTTTCTGCTGGAAGGTTCGCTCGTTGCTTAACTACGCCAATCAGCCATACGAAACCGTTGAAGTAAATCCTATGGGCATGAAGGGTTTAGAGTTTACTGATCACAAAAAAGTCCCCGTACTCAAAGACGGCAGTAAAGTAATCGTTGAGTCAGCTACCATCGTTGATTACATCAATGACAACTACGCCCACGCACCCAAAAGTCCAGACAGCAAAACATGGACTGATTGGGTAGATGAAACCTTAGTACATTACCTACCTGCCCTTATTCACCCTAATTTTATGACCTCATGGCGCAACTTTGGGGAAATCATGCAGGCTGAACAATACCCTTGGTATAAAGCGATCGTTGTGCGCCTTGGGGGGTCTTTGGTAATGCCTAAGGTATCAAAGCGTCTTAAAAAGAAGCACGGCATTGACAATACCGAGGCTGAATTTCTAACAGCCATTGAGCATTGGGCCAGCAATGGCCTAGCAGACAAGCCATTCTATGGGGGTGAGCAACCTGATTTTGTCGACTGTAGCGTCTTTGGTGTGCTACGTTCGGGTGATAAGTTAGGTGTGGTAAAAACAGCAAAAAATTCAAACGAAGCGTTTGCTGCATGGTATGATCGTTGTTATCCAATCATGTCAAAACACGGTTAAAACCACTTAATA
The DNA here is from genome assembly GCA_049614505.1 of Leucothrix sp. GTDB lineage: Bacteria > Pseudomonadota > Gammaproteobacteria > Thiotrichales > Thiotrichaceae > Leucothrix. The sequence goes on along the minus strand of JBMZDT010000086.1, from coordinate 6,534 downwards.
TGAACTGTCGCTCCCTGTTGCTTATTTGCCTCATTACTTTTTTTGTTAGTGGATGCGAACGAGTGGATGAAGCTGAGCAGGAAAAAATCCAGCAGGAAAAACTGATTAAAGCAGTGACCGAAGTACCGTCACAAACGTTTGACGAAGGTGGCCTCTCTTTTGAATACGCAGAGGGTTGGAAAATTACGGGTGATGACACTCAGGACTCTGTTCGATATATCTTCGTTCAGGGCCCAAAAGACGCTGTTTCTATCATCCAACAATACCCTTTAGCCAACGCCCCCACGCTAGAAGCATTCTCTAATAGCTATTCTGAAGAAACCCAAGTGATTCCTGTTGCCTTGGATGGGGACACAGCAGAAGCGAGTCCTACGGTCGTTGCCCAATCTGAGTTTATGTACATTAGTCGTGACTTAGAAGGAACGCCATACGATTGGGTTGTCGAGCGTGTACCCGGCGTTATTGGTGGTGTGCAAGTCAGTGATTACCGTGAATATTTCCGTAAGGATTCCGAGAAATTTGCCACCTTCCTGATCAATCAGGTGAGTAACGATGTTATTACAGAGCTTGAAGGCTCATTTGAATTGATCTTTAAAACGTTGAAAGCACAACCCTAGCCCAGGCAAACAGGTGATTTTGTGCATTGCCGACTCCTAAATTAAATCGCGTCCAAATACACACCGTAACCTCTAATGAACTTCAGGTTTTGCGTCGCTATCGCTGACACTTGTCCGTCGTTGAGCTGTTGTACGTACTGCTCCGCCTGCTCAACCAATGATACCGCTTGTTGCAAATCAAATAGCTGCACCGCATCAGCCAATGTCGCTTTGTCGGTGCTCAGTAACGTAGGAATTAGTTCATCATTGGGAATAAAAGCACGCGCTTGGGAATGGCTATTTAAAAGATCCGCAACCAAATCACATTCCAACAATTTAAAATGCAAATGACGCGCCTCGTCTTCTTCTTGCAGCTCTTTAATTGCTAATGGGTCATTACCAGCAGCACGCTTGACTGATTGCATGGTCAGTTCGATGAGTTGGGACAACCCTGCCTGAGTGTGTGCTTGATCACCACACACGCTTTTGCTCACTGTATATAGGCGATCCAGCTCTGCTTTAACCGCTAATACAACGTCTGTTGCTTCACTGGGTTTGAGTGCAACAGCACGTGCTAAGACGGCTTCAAACTGTTGTAGAAAGATGGCCTCGTAGGAATTGTCTTGCCTAATCGCGTCGGCCAATAAGGTTTCAGGTGTTTGCAGTGCAGTAGAGAATATTTCAGCATGACGTATCCGCCGCAAACAGTGCCGCTCATGGCCTCCGGGAAATGCACTGGGTTTAAACGACATAACAACCTATCTACTGTAATGAACCAGACTCGCATGCTACCATGCACATTTGATTTATCTACCCACCAAGAAGCAATATGAATATTAAACAGGCCATTGCTAAACTGCTCGATAACGAGTCGCTGACTAAACCAGAAATGACGGATGTGATGAATGAAGTCATGACTGGCGTTGCTACTGATGCACAAATTGGTGGCTTCCTCATTGCGCTACGCGTTAAAGGCGAGACGGTCGATGAAATCACTGCCGCCGCGCAGGTGATGCGCAGCTTAGCCACCCCAGTTGCTATCGACGCCGATAATTTGGTTGATATTGTTGGCACTGGTGGTGATGGCAGCAGCACGTTTAATATCTCAACAGCAAGCTGCTTTGTTGTCGCTGCTGCCGGTGGGCATGTGGCAAAACATGGCAATCGTTCTGTATCGAGTAAGTCAGGTGCTGCCGATGTACTTGAGGCTGCAAAGGTTAATCTCAATATTGGCCCTGACCAAGTGAAAGCCTGTGTTGAGGACTTAGGCGTAGGCTTTATGTTTGCTCCGATGCACCACAGCGCGATGAAACACGCCATTGGCCCACGCAAAGAAATGGCTGTTCGCACTATTTTTAATGTGCTTGGCCCATTAACTAACCCTGCTGGCGCGCCCAATCAACTATTAGGCGTCTTTAGCTCAGAGCTGGTTCGCCCAATCGCAGAGGTATTAAGACAGCTAGGCAGCAACCATGTACTCGTTGTTCATGCGGATGATGGTTTAGATGAAATCAGTATTGCTGGGGCGACTCAAGTCGCTGAGCTAAAAGATGGCGAAATCACAGAGTACAGCATCACACCAGAAGATTTTGGTATTAACCGCCAGCCTCTTGACGCTATTACCGTTGACGATGCAGCACAAAGCTTAGCGATGTTAACGGGGGTTTTAAATAATACCGCAGGGCCTGCCCGAGATATTGTCACCTTAAATGCAGGTGCCGCAATTTATGCAGCCAACCTTAGTGATACCCTAGAGAATGGCATCAAACGCGCTACTGAGGTTCTTGCCAGTGGCTTAGCGTTAGATAAATTAAACGCCTTAATTGAGAAGACTAGCGCATGAGCGAAGCCGCCAATAATGTTCCCGACATCCTGAAGAAAATCATTACACATAAAGTTCAGGAAGTACATAGTCGCCAACAGTCTGAACCGACTGAAAAAGTAATGCAGGCCGCCATGCAGGCGGGCCCGATTCGTCCTTTTGTGCAGGCAATGAAAGATAAGCTGGCCAATAGTCAATCGGCTGTTATCGCAGAAGTAAAAAAAGCCTCGCCCAGTAAAGGGGTGATCCGTGAGCACTTTATTCCCAGCGATATTGCAGCGAGCTATGCAGCAGGCGGCGCAGCATGTTTATCCGTATTAACCGATAGTCACTTTTTTCAGGGCAGCACTGAGTACCTTGAACAGGCGCGCGCTGCTTGCAAACTCCCAGTTATTCGTAAAGATTTCATTATTGATGCCTATCAAATTTATGAAGCACGCGCCATGGGGGCAGACTGCATCCTACTCATCGTATCCGCACTTAGCAGCGAATCGCTATGCCTGCTTTATGACGTTGCGCGTGACCTCGATATGGATGTTTTAATCGAAGTTCACGATGCTGACGAGCTAGCAACGGCATTACCTTTGGGTGCTGACCTCATCGGCATCAATAACCGTAATTTGCGCACCTTTGAAACCTCCTTAAATACAACAATCGATCTACTAGAGATGATTCCAGAAGACCGCATTGTTATCACTGAGAGCGGCATTCATACCCACCAAGACATTGAGTTAATGCGCCAACACCAAGTCAACAGCTTTCTAGTCGGTGAGGCGTTTATGCGTGCTGATGACCCTGGCGAGCAACTTCGCACCCTATTCTTTTAAGGCAACATACTATGCTGACTCATCCTAGTTTTGATCCCGTTGCGATACACTTTACTGAAAACTTTGGTGTGCAGTGGTATGGCCTCATGTACGTCATTGGCTTTGTTGGATTCTTACTACTTGGGAAGTACCGGGCGCGTAAACCGGGCAGCAGCATCAACTCCGAACAAGTTGATGACATCCTATTTTACGGCGCGTTAGGAGTGGTGCTCGGTGGCCGTATAGGCTCCGTCTTGTTTTACAATTTCTCCTCATTTCTGCAAGACCCTTTAATGCTATTCCGTATCTGGGAAGGGGGCATGAGCTTCCATGGCGGCTTACTGGGTGTCACACTAGCAATGCTGCTATTGGCACGTAAATTTAAACTCCATTTGCTGCAAGTCTCTGACTTTGTTTCTCCTTTGGTGCCCCTAGGTTTATGTGCCGGCAGAATTGGTAATTTTATCAATGCCGAACTTTGGGGGCGCACGACCGATGTGCCCTGGGGGATGGTATTTCCCAATGTTGATACAGCGGTACGTCACCCTTCGCAACTGTACCAAGCGGCCTTAGAAGGCTTGGCGTTATTTATTATTCTGTGGTTGTTTTCACGCAAACCTCGCCCAATGGGTGCGGTGACGGGCCTATTTTTAGTGGGCTACGCTATCGCCAGAATCGCTGTTGAGTTCTTCCGAGTACCGGATCAACACATTGGCTTTGTTGCCTTTGAGTGGATGACTCAAGGACAGCTATTATCCATTCCAATGTTAGTCGCTGGTTTGGGGCTTATTTGGTGGGGCTACAACAAACACTCCGCAACGTAATCAGGGTAACGATCAATGCAGCAATACCTCGATTTAATGCAGCATGTGCAGGACAATGGCGCAATCAAAACTGACCGTACAGGCACAGGCACGACCTCGGTATTTGGTCATCAGTCGCGCTATGATCTAAGTGTTGGCTTTCCTATGGTGACCACCAAAAAACTGCACTTACGCTCTATTATTCATGAGCTGCTGTGGTTTTTAAAAGGTGATAGTAATATTGCTTACTTAAAAGAAAACGGCGTGTCTATCTGGGATGAATGGGCTGATGCTAGTGGCGATCTTGGCCCAGTTTATGGCGTGCAATGGCGCTCATGGCCAACACCTGATGGTCAACATATCGATCAAATCAGCCAACTCATCGAGCAGATTAAAACAACACCTGACTCTAGGCGAATGATTGTTAGCGCATGGAACGTGGGCTTGGTCAACCAGATGGCCTTGCCACCTTGCCATGCCTTGTTTCAGTTTTATGTCGCAGACGGGAAGCTCTCTTGTCAGCTCTACCAGCGCAGCGCCGACATTTTTTTAGGTGTGCCTTTTAATATCGCATCCTACGCTTTATTGACCCTGATGATTGCACAAGTGTGTGATTTAAAAGCGGGGGACTTCATTCATACACTAGGGGATGCTCACCTCTACAGCAACCATTTGGACCAAGTTGCAACACAGCTTTCAAGAACACCTTTCGCACTGCCAACCATGCGAATTAACCCTGAGGTGAACAGTATTTTTGATTTTGTTTACGAAGACTTTGAGTTAGTGGGTTACGAATCGCACCCACATATCAAAGCCGACGTCGCAGTTTAAAACTCTTCGTCTTCCTCATCGATTATCGTAATCGTCACATCGATTGAGTTATTCCTAAGATTCTCAGCCGCTCGCTGTAGCTCTTCCATACCTTGTGTTGCGCGGCCTTTTATCACATTGAGGAATTCATCCTCACCGCCGTCCTGTGCTTTACCCAGCAAGTCAGAGTGCATACTCAATACTTCTAAGCCAGCATCATTGAAAATGGCCATGCAATAGGAGAACACGCCAATCTTATCCGCGCCATGTACATGGATCGACACATCCGGAAATTTATGGCAAAACTTAAATTCATCAACCGCATCCACTGTGATGCTTAGGTTGAATTTTTCAACGATAGGGTCTAGGTATCCACGTAGCTCATTGTTTGTCGCATCTGTGTCAATAACCATCATGATGCCAAAATGATCACCCAGCGTTTGCGTTGAAATGGCTACCAGATCGCATCCTTCTTGAGCGATATAAGTGGATAGGCGTCTAACAATGGACAGTGATCGACCCGTTCCTAAAACGCCTACCCGATAGGTATTATTCATTTTAATCACTCCTTAGTTCGCAACATGTGTGATTCAGTAAACGACTATTCTAACACTAAGCGTTCGTGTTTATAATGAGAACTCCTTATATCAACCAAAATAATGGATGCATGTGCCGATAACTAATCCACTGCTGGCGTCTGTCACTACTCTCAAAGGTGTCGGGCCCAAAATGGCAGAAAACTTGCAGAAGCTGGATATTCACTGCCTTCAAGACTTACTCTTTCACCTGCCTAGTCAATATCAAGATCGCACGCGTGTTCAAACCATTGCTACCTTACAGGGTGGGCGCAATGTCCTTGTAGAGGGCACGGTTGAGCACACTGAGGTTGTGTTTCGCGGCCGCCGTATGATGCTATCGCGCATCAGCGATGGCACAGGAACACTCACACTGCGCTTTTTTTATTTTGGTGCGGCCCAGCAGCGTGGACTTAGTGAAGGGGTACGCATCCGCTGCTTTGGTGAAATCCGCCAGTCAGCCCACCAGCTGGAAATGATTCACCCGGAATACACCCTACTCAACCAAACCTACACACTGCCACTTGAAAAAACGCTCACCGCCCTCTACCCCACCACCAAAGGTTTGCAACAGCGCAGCTTTCGTCGCTTAATTGCCGCCGCCTTAAAACAAGTATCGGGCTTACCTGACTTTTTACCCGAGGTGATCCGCCGCAATCGCAACATGCCAGAACTCTTAAGCTCCATTAAACAAATTCACCAGCCAGATGCTGAAAACAACCAAGCGCTGTTAAATGCGCACCACCCCGGGATTAAGCGGCTCGCTTTTGAAGAACTGCTCGCGCACCAACTCAGCCTTCGGCAGTTTCGTTTAGAAAGTCGTAAACAAGTAGGTATAGCGATGCCTAGCCCAGGCAAGCAGCTACAAGCCTTAAAAGACTCACTCCCCTTTACCTTGACCCAAGCCCAGCAGCGGGTCATACAAGAAATTCAAAAGGACTTGATACAACCTATCCCCATGTCACGCCTTGTTCAAGGGGATGTAGGCTCTGGAAAAACGCTGGTTGCAGCCGCTGCTGCCTTACATGCGATTGAAGCAGGCTACCAAGTGGCACTGATGGCTCCTACTGAAATACTCGCCGAGCAGCACCTAACATGTTTTCGGGATTGGTTTGAGCCGCT
>JBMZDT010000085.1:0-7696 GCA_049614505.1 Leucothrix sp. | reverse complement strand
TTACAAAAGTAAAACTGCATTATAAAACAAATAGTAAATCACACCTAAAAACAAAGGTGAGTAAACGCCTTGCATACAGCACCATAAACCTAGGTTAAGCCACTATACAGCAGTAATGATTCACCATCTTCACCCTATTAAATGAGCAAATAGGGAAGCTATGGCGCGGGAAATAAACCTCAAGTCTCACAGCTATCAAAAACAGGCTCATCATCATAAAAATAATGGTTAGATACTAGGGTGCCCGCTTTGTTGAATAAAATTTTTCGCTACAATGCTACTTTGTTGGTTTTTCTCCTTTCTTTTTTCTCATTTTGCGAGTCGGCATTGGCAGTGCCTGACCCCGTAGTTAATGTGCAGAACATGCCTAGTGAGCAATTTGTGGGGGAGCAGTTTTGTATTACCGCCACCTTCACTAATAATGGCACAACGGGTTATGGCCCCTATTACCAACTGTTTTTAAAGCCTGACTTTGCTCTAGCCTCCGCTGAGATTTTTGGCTCCGCTGTGGCTACTACGCTCGTTGGTACTTTTCCAGGCGTCACCACCGACCCTATTTCAGGCGAGCCCGTTAGCGGCCCCGCAGGGTCTAGCTTTTACACACTCGAACCACCTGTTGGATCTGTCACTAATGGAGGGGCACCGCTCAACACAAATATTTGTATTGATTTAGATGGAAACGCCACTCCTGACACCATACAAAACGATGCTGTACAAGTTACACCAGGTCTTGCTTTTGGTGACTCTCCAACAGGAAGTACACCTATTATAGGAACAACCGTCAACAATTCACTGACACCTAGGATTGTTACTTTTATTGAGCAGGACCTTACCGATGAGGATGAAACTCCTCCTGGCCCAGCCTTCACTTATAATATCGAAGCAGTAGCAGACATCGCATCAGATCGAGCGGTTTCACCTGTCATTTTTCCACGCATTGAGTTGACTGATAACCGTCAGTTTGTTGGCCCAATCGAAAACATAGGTGGATCTTCTTGTACCGCGACCGTTACCAATAAAGATGGCGTATCCCAATCGGGCGCACTACCTTTTACACCGACTCATATGACAGACCCTGGTGGGTATATCGATGTCACTTGCAGCAGTGGAACAGGCACCATCGGTAATACCCGAGATGTCATCATCACCGTACCTGTCTATGCAATCGATAACTTAGACATTAATGAGTGTAGTTATGAAAACAACATCACGCGTAATATCAGTAAACACATGGTTGTTAGGAAATCAGCTGACATAACCTCCGTACGCCCTGCGAATACAGTCACTTATACGCTTAGCTTTGCTGTCAGTGAATTCGCCAGTGCAGAAAACGTTGTCATTACTGATGTTATGCCAGATGGATTAACCTATGTCGGCGTTTCATCGATGACCATTGAGGGCAGCACGGTTGCGATTAGCCCAAGCATTGCTAACAATGTCCCATCAGGAGGGCAAACAACCGTCACCTACGATGTTAGCAGTGCTTACGGCTCAACGCTTGCTGCTACAACCACTGGAGTCATTACCTATACCGCTACCGTTGACGAAACTTACAACAACGGCGATCCTATCCGATCGAATGACCGTTTAACTAATGACGCATTGATTGAATACAGCGTAGTCGGTGGCGCAGGGGCTGCTCCAAACTATTGTACAGACACCTCAACCGCCACTTTACGTGTTATTCCTTTGACGATCAGTAAAACGCTATTGACATCGCAAACAGAATTCTCACCTGGTGAGGTTATTAGATTTAGACTACGTTTAGATATTCCATCAGGTGATACACAAAATATCTCTTTCAGTGACTTTCTACCATTGCCAGCGCTAACGACAGGATCTCTGTCAACTAATACTAATTTAGCCAGCAACCCCAACTTCAGCTTAGGGCCAAATGACACGCTAGGCTTAACGCCTACCTCAATCACGACCAATGCTGTCAGTAATAGCTTTACCATTCAATGGCCTGATATCAGCAGCACCACTGCGGAGGTCATTGAAATCGATCTTGATGCCATCGCGGCCACAACTGACCCGTTTGCAGATAATTTGTTTCTAACTAATATTTTCGAATTAAAAACAACCAATACACACGGTGAAGATGTTTCTCAGTACGATGCCGTTAGCTTCAAACTTAGAGCCCCTGATGTCAGTATTGAAAAAAACGTGACACCCACTAGTAATGTAGATGCGGGTGATACCGTTAACTACACCATTGATTTAACCAACAATGGTGGCCGGGATGCCTATGATGTCATCGTGAGAGATGTATTACCCGCAGGACTATCCGGATGTACTATTAGCTCACAACCAGCGGGTAGCGGTGACTTATTCACCACTTCAGGGTATGCACTCACCAACCCCATTGCGCCAAATGGAATCGCCTCCTTTGCCTTTTCCTGTGTTGTAGATTACAGCATTCAGATTAGTGGCTCTCACACCAATACCGCGTATGTGAGCTTTGCATCTGCCGTTGGTGCAACGCCATTTCCTGAGCGAAGTGACACCGCCGTGTTTTCATCGTCGCCATCTGTGCCTACCAAGATGATTGTCAGCACCAGTCAAACACACACACCAGAAGGCACCGCCGATACCAGCGCTGCCCCACGTCCTGTCTCTATCGGTGAAACCGTTCGTTATCGCCTTGTGACACAAATACCAGAAGGAACCGCTACGGGGGCCTTACTCAGAGACTACCTGCCAAGTGGCCAGCAATATGTCACGGGTTCTGCAACAGTGGCTTTAGTTTCAAACGGTGGAATTGCTAACTCATTTACCTGTACAACAGGCTCTGGTCTGAATGTCATAGGCAACTCCTCAGCAATCACGCCAAGCTGTGGAATTGATGCCAATGGCTCAAGCTTTGCTTCGGGCACCGATCCAGTATTTAATATCGGTAACCTGGTTAATAACGATGACGATGCTGATGATGAATTTATTGTCTTAGAGTTTGATGCCATCGTCTTAACTAGCTACATTCACAATCAGCAATATCACAAAACTAACAACCTTTTCCGAGCAAGTTTTAGTGGCACTTATTTTTCCTACTCCAATAGAGTCTATATCCAGGTTAAGGAGCCACAGCTCACTGTTAGTCCAACCGTGTTACCCACTGCGTCCAACGCCGTATCGATATCATTAGGTGTTAGCAACACAGGGCAAGCAACCGCTTTTCAAGTTCAAGGTGAAGCCAATACCAATTGGTCATTCACGCTACCCAATGGTTTGAAAAACATCAACAACATAGCGCTGAGCCTTACCGGGAACGTTTATGAAAATAATACAACGACCCTATTAACGAGCGCTGATTTCAGTGTATCGGGCATTAACAATGAAATTATTACATTACTGAAACCCATACAAATGGACCCTAGTGATAACTTTACCTTGAGCTTTGAGGCTGATGTAATACCCGGCGTTACACCCAGTAGTTCTATTGGCACATCGGTATTTGAATATGCATCTCAAGCTACAGGGGATGAAAGCAGTGAGGTTAGAACAGGCTCTGATATTAGCGCTGGCACTGGAAATACTCCAATAACAAGTAAGACCCAAACCAATGACTACCGAACAGAAACCCCAGTAGCGGCACTCAGCATTAGCGGTACTGTCTATGTTGATACCAATAGTGATGCTACTTTAGCCGCGGGCGAAAGTGGTATCTCAGGTGTCACTATCGTATTGCGCGACACATCCGCTAATACCTGTCGCAGCGTGCAAACAAATGCTGATGGTAAATACAGTTTTTTCCCTGTTTCATCAGGTAATTACCAAGTCATTCAAAGTGCGCAAGAGTCAACACCCATACCTTCACAGTGCCCACCTCCGGCACTTGACCCTGTCGGTTATGCTTCAACGAGTCCTAATGTCTTATCTATCACAGTTGCTAACAACAGTGTGCCTAATCAGAACTTTGGTGAACTCAGTGGCCCAGCACTTTCTCCAGATCACAACGGGCAGGTTTTGCCCGGAAATGTCGCTTTTTATGCCCATAAATTCACAACTCCAGCAGATGGTACCGTTGTCTTTTCTAGCTCGGTAGGCAGTACTTCTGCACTAGACTGGGGACATGTTGTTTATCGTGATAGCAATTGTGATGGTGTCTTAAATGGCAGTGAAGCCAATACTCCCATATCAGGAATTAATCTTGGTATTAATAGCGGTGGGCAACTCTGTATTATCAACAAAGTCTATGCACCTAGTAATGTTCCCGCTCAAGACCAGTATAAAGTTATTGTCAATGCACAATTCACTTATGATGGAGGTGGTTTGGCCCCAGAGAACCTTAACGTTACCGACCTAACAACCTCAGGTGCTAATGCGGCGGCGGCAGTTGATGCCTCACGACTAGTATTGCGTAAAACAGTGGAAAACATTACGCAAAGCACCCCTGAAACAGAAACCCAGAATCAGGCAAAGCCTGGTGATACGCTTAAGTATCGACTTTATTATCGAAACACAGGAACAGGTAGCATTGATGAGCTAGTCATAGACGATACGCTGCCCAGCTATACTGGGTTTGTCGGAGGCAGTGAAGCCTGCGATGTCACACCACCCAGCATGATTTGCATGCCTACCGTTAATGTTAATAAATTACGTTGGGAGTTTCTCGGCCCATTAGAAGGGGGAGATAGCGGTCTCGTTAGTTATGAAGTGAAAGTGGATGACTAAACAGTTATCCTCTAGTGCTTTTGGCATTTCTTAGGTAGACTACTTTTTGGGTGTGGCAATTTTTATCAAACAAAGGTTTTGGTATCAATGTAGCGCACCGTTCTATAACCCAGAAAACACCCTTTAGTCATTGGAAGAAAAATGAAAAGAATAGCGTTTGTCATATTATTAGCGCTTGGTTCCGCTACTCATGCGGAGGAAGCAAAGGAGAATGCGGTTCTAGAAACAACTAAATCGGTTGTTACCGGGCTCGTTAAGTTTGGCAAGGATCTTCTTGAAGGGGCAGATGAGGGTGTTAATGAAGGGCGGAAGACGGGTCAAAGCCAAGATGGTGCAATCATTGTAGATAATGGTAAAGACCTCGCCAAGCACCTCACAACTGAACTGCTAAAAGTTAAGAAAAAAGATGATGACATCTCTTATGTTGAGCTAGGATTCAAAAACGACAATGAAAACCCTGTTCGCATTGTTAACCTGAAAGAGTCAGAGAATGTTATCGCAATTGACACCGATGGCTATGCGACTAATCTAAGCTCAGCCAATAGCAATCCAATGGAACTAACTATTCCAAGTAAAGCTGGCAGAAAGCAAAAATTTTACTTTGAGCTGTCTGCTGAATCAGTCAAAGAAATTCGCATTATGGGCATCACGCTAACAAAATAGCTTTCCAAAACATTACCCTATACTCGCCCACTCCAAAGCAGACCCCATACCATGAATAATAACGACGTACTCCGCCGCTTGCGCTACAGCTTTGAACTTGATGATTCTGCCATGATCAAAATGTTCGAGCACTGTGAGGTAACAGTCACCCGAACTGAAATTAGTGCGTGGTTAAAACGTGATGATGACCCTGACTTGGTAGAGATCAACAGTGCCGATATGGCCACGTTCCTAAACGGTTTTATTGTCTCTAAACGTGGCAAACAGAACGGAAAAACACCAGAGCCTGAGAAAAAGCTAAATAACAACACCATCTTCGCCAAGCTTAAAATAGCACTAAACTTACAGTCTCAAGAGATTCTTGGGTTACTAACCCTTGCAGGTTTACCCATTAGCAAACATGAGCTTAGTGCTTTTTTTAGGAAGAACTCACACAAGCACTACCGAACCTGTAAAGATCAAATCCTCAGACATTTCCTAAGGGGCATTCAAATGCATTACCACGATGGTGTTGCATTGCCTGAAACACCTGACGCACCTAAGGCTAAACCAATAAAACCCAAGCCAGAACCCAAAAAGCAAAGAGAACCGCGTATCTTCCAATGGCCCAAGACACCGCCTGAAGATACTTAGTTTGAACACTGTCAACCACTAAGCTAAGCGCTAATTATAATGGGTGGATCAAACGCCGTCACATCAGGTAGTTCACCCTCAAACCGCTCAATCTCTACCAAACAAGTATGCGCAATTGGCCCTTGTCCTAATTTCGATGTCGGTACATCCGGCGTTAACACATTCACACTGCCATGTTTGCACAGACTACCAAGCTCACCGGGCTGAATCGGATCATACCAAGCCCCCGTGCTCATTTGCACTACGCCTTGCATCACCTCGTCACTGACGACAACAGCGGCTAAACAAGCGCCACGGCTGTTGAACACCTTAACAATGTCCTCAGGCTGTAAACGTCGCGCTTCTGCATCAACCGGATGCAGCATAACCGGCTCGCGCTCAGCAATTTTACCCGACCGGCTATGACTACCATGATCGAGCTGGCTATGCAGTTTATGCTTTGGTTGATTAGAAATTAAATGCAGTGGGTATTCAGACGTATCTCCACCTAACCATTCCATGGGTTCGAACCAAGTGGCGTGCCCAGGGCAATCGTCATACCCAAAAGAGGCAACTGTTGGTGAATAAATTTCGATACGCCCCGTAGGCGTGGCTAATGGATTAGTCACCGGATCATCACGAAATGCTTTTAACATCACCACAGGCTCAACAGGATCAGCCGGCTTAAACCAGCCCTGCGCTTTAAAGGTTTTATAATCAGGTAACTCTATGTCCCGTTGTTTGGCGTTTTCATGCGTCTTATTATAAATCCACTCCAACCACTGAGTTTCATCGCGCCCCTCAGTAAATGCCTCCTCTACGCCCATTTTTCGCGCAATGCCTGTGAAAATATCGTAGTCATTACGGCTATCCGCCACTGGCTCAATCACTTTCTGCATATCGACCATGTAAGGATCACGAGGTGATATAGCGATATCATTGCGTTCAAAATTGGTGGTACAAGGCAGTACAATATCGGCATGTTTGGCCATACTGTTCCAACACCACTCATGCACAATAATAGTATCCGGCTTCTGCCAAGCCTTTAGCATGCGATTAATATCTTGATGATGATGAAATGGGTTCCCGCCCGCCCAGTAGACTAAGTGAGTATCAGGGTATTGGTATTGCTCGCCATTAAAATCAAAATAACCACCCGGGTTTAATAACAGATCGCTAATACGCGCTACCGGAATAAAGTCAGCAACTGGGTTTTTACCTTGCGGCAGCGATGCCCCAGGGATTTTTACGTTATGCCCACCGATACTATTGGTCGCACTGTAGCCAAAGGTAATTCCACCACCCGGTAAACCAATCTGCCCCAGCATGGCGGCGACGGTAACACCCGCCCAATAAGCTTGTTCTCCGTGATGTTGGCGCGTCAACGACCAGCTCAACGAGATCATCGTGCGACCCTTGCTCATACGCCTAGCCAGTGATTGGATCGTATCCGCACTTAAGCCCGTAATACTCGCCGCCCACTCCGCATTTTTAACCACACCATCCTTTTCACCCGTTAGGTAAAGAACAAATTCATCAAAGCCATGGGTGTATTGCTCAATAAAATCAGTATCCACCAAGCCTTCGGCATGCAGTATTTGAGCTATAGCAATCAACAGTGCAGCATCGGTACTTGGCCTCGGTGACATCCATTCAGTACGCGCGAAATCTGCAATATCGTTACGAACAGGGCTAATATTAATTAGCTCAATACCTGCTGCCTGCGCTTGTTTTAAGTGATTCTTTTGTA
>JBMZDT010000084.1:0-7736 GCA_049614505.1 Leucothrix sp. | reverse complement strand
CGATGTAGTAATGGTTGGTGAAATTCGTGATGTTGAAACCGCTGAGATCGCGGTACAAGCCTCTCTGACAGGACACTTGGTTTTTTCGACGTTGCACACGAATACTGCGGTTGGTGCAGTAACCCGTCTACGTGATATGGGGGTTGAGCCTTATTTACTATCATCAAGCTTGATTGGTGTCATTGCACAGCGCTTGGTACGCCTTTTATGTCAAGAGTGCAAAGTGGCGTATCAGCCGAGTGAACAGGAAGCTGAAACCTTGGGTTTGAACACGGGTTTTGGGAACACTATTTATCGTGGTGGTGGATGCCCAGCGTGTAATCAATCAGGTTATGTTGGACGCAATGGTATTTACGAGCTCATTGAAATAGATGATGCGGCAAGAAACCTAATACACACAGGGGCGAGTGAAGTTGAGCTAGAGCGTCTAGCAAGGCACTCATCGCCTAGCATCCGACAAGATGGTGCGCGATTGGTACTAGAAGGGAAAACCTCGTTGGAGGAAGTGTTAAGAGTGACTCGAGAAGAGCTTCAGGAATAGATGCCTGCATTTGAATACAAAGCCCTCAATGCCAAAGGGCAGGAAGAAACGGGTATTCTCGAAGCCGATACGCCGAGACAGGTACGTCAGGTGTTGCGAGAAGGATCACTCACGCCGCTGAGTGTTGAGCGAGTCGAAAGAAAAGAATCAGGGGGGCAAGATAATTTAAAAACACGTCGTGCGGGTAGTGTGAAAGCAGCAGACTTAGCACTTGTGACACGGCAGCTGGCTACGTTAGTTTCATCGGGCTCGCCGCTTGAAGAAGCATTGAGTATGACGGCCAAGCAGAGTGAGCGCCGCACCATTCGGCATGTTATGTCAGCCGTTCGATCGCGTGTGTTAGAAGGGCATAGTCTTGCCGCTGGATTAAAAACCTTTCCTTCTGTGTTTACCAATATGTACACCGCTACGGTTGCCGCAGGCGAGCAGTCTGGGCATCTGGATGCCGTATTAAATCGTTTAGCGGATTACACCGAGTCACGACAAGAAATACAGCAAAAAATGAATTCTGCACTCATTTACCCAGTGATTTTGGTCATTGTATCGATTGCCATTGTGGCAGGTCTGCTGGTATTTATTGTGCCAAAGATTGTACGTGTGTTTGAAAGCATGAATAAAGAGGTACCGCCACTGACACAAATCATGATTAATATCAGTGATTTTTTAAGTGCCTATGGTCTGTATCTCGCTGCGGGCTTGGTTATTGCATTTTTCCTGCTGAAGCAGCTTTTAAAAATTCCGAGCTGGAAGTTTCGCTGGCACCGATTCATGTTGAAAATCCCCTTGGTGAAAAAGCTGGTGAGAAGTGCTAACACGGGGCGTTTTGCGCGAACTTTGAGTATATTGGCGTCCAGTGGTGTACCAATTTTAGATGCGATGGCTATTTCTTCTAAAGTTGTTGAGAACCTTCCCATGCGCCGCGCTGTCGAAGATGCTGCACTCAAAGTTAGAGAAGGCACACCGATTCACAAAGCACTTGAACAGTCTGGATATTTTCCACCAATGACCGTGTACCTTATTGCCAGTGGCGAAAAGAGTGGCAAGTTGGATGATATGCTTGAGCGTTCAGCGATTCAGCAAGAGCGTGAGACGGACACGCTGGTGACTTCAATGCTCAGCTTGTTTGAACCTATCCTTATTTTGGTGATGGGGATCGTTGTTTTATTAATCGTTATGTCAATCATGTTGCCAATTCTAAATTTGAACCAGCTAGGTGGTTAAGCCCACTTAGGTTTATCAAAATCAATGTGTTAGGAGCGTTATATGAAATCCTTATTTAGAGGTTTGTGTCTTGTATTGGCATTAATGAGTACAACAGGCATTGTTGTGGCAAAAGATACAACGACGGCCACTGCGGTTAATAAGTCTGAATTTGCTGATAAAGTGGTGAATCTTAACAAGGCGGATGCGAATACATTGCGCTATTACCTCAAGGGTATTGGTGAGGTTAAAGCCAATGCGATTATCCAATACCGTAAAGACAATGGTAAATTTTCAAGTATTGATGATCTGTTGAAAGTGTCGGGCATTGGTGAGGCAACATTTAAAGGTTTGAAGAAAAATGTGTCGACCAGTCGTGGTGAGACGACAGCACCTAAACAGTTGCCAACATCGGGTAAGGCTGCAAAAAGCAAGAGTGCTACAAAAAAATCTAGTTTATTAGATAAGTCAGACGGCGACGGTAAGCCTGCAAAAAGTAAGGCCAAGGATAATAAGTCTACGTTAAAGGCTGACGCTAAAAAGGATAAAAAGGCTGCTAAAGACGACACAAGTAAGTTAAAGAAGTCAGCAAAAACTAAAAAATCCACCAACAAAGCAGACAGTCAATCTAAGGCTAATAAAAAGTCAAAAACAGCAGCGTGTGACCCTGCTAAGGATAAGGACTGTAAAACCAAGGCCAGCAAGAAGAAAACGCCTAAAGCTAAAAAAGCAACCAAGTCTAAAACGGATAAGACCAAAAAATCATCAGCCAAAAGCAAATCTGCCACTAAAAAGCCGAAAACTAAAGCTAAAAAATCGACTTCAAAGTCTAAGAGCAAGGCCAAGAAATCGACATCAAAATCTAAGGATAAAAAGAAGAAAACAACAACAAAATAAATGGCCTGAAACGGCCGTCTGGTCGGAGAAATGCAACGGACTAGCCAGATACCTATGTTAGGGTCTGGCTTTTTTTTGGGTGTGTGATTAAGCTACAATAAAGCATTTTCCAATCAAAATAAGCAGATAAGTATGAAAATTTTAGTGACAGGTGGCGCTGGTTATATCGGTTCACACACCTGCGTAGAACTTATTGAGTCCGGTTATACCCCTATCGTTTATGACAACCTCACCAATAGTTCAACCATTGCGCTTGATCGTGTTAAAGAGATCACGGGTACGGCAGTAACGTTCGTTGAGGGCGATATCCGTGATACAGATAAATTAACCGCTGTGATGACCGAGCACGATATCTATGCTGTGATTCATTTTGCAGGGTTAAAAGCGGTTGGTGAGTCAGTAGCCAAGCCGCTGATGTATTACGATAATAATGTGGCTGGTAGTGTTGCCTTGTTGGAGGCGATGGAAGGCTGCGGTGTGAAGAAAATCATCTTTAGCTCATCCGCCACGGTTTATGGCGATCCTGAATCAGTACCGATTTTAGAAGACTTTCCAATCAGTGCTACCAATCCTTACGGTCAGTCAAAGTTAATGGTTGAAGAGATTATGCGTGACCTCTACACCTCTGATGATCGTTGGAATATTTCATTATTGCGTTACTTTAACCCAGTGGGTGCACACAAAAGCGGACTCATTGGTGAAGATCCTAGCGATATTCCAAATAATTTAATGCCTTATATTTCAGGGGTTGCTGTCGGTCGTTATGAGACTTTGTCCGTGTTTGGCAATGACTATGCCACTGAGGACGGTACAGGGGTTCGCGACTATATTCATGTGGTTGACTTGGCTAAGGGCCATGTGAAAGCGTTAGAAGCATTTGCTAATCCAACGGTAGCGGGCTTATTTACGGTTAACTTGGGTACGGGTATTGGTTATTCGGTATTGGAGATGATTAATGCCTTTGCGGCCGCTTCATCCAAAGCAGTGAATTATAAAATTGTTGATCGCCGCCCTGGTGATATTGCCTGCTGCTACGCTGATCCTTCGTTGGCAAGCAATTTGTTGGGTTGGAAGGCAGAGAAAGGTATTCAAGCGATGTGTGAAGATACTTGGCGCTGGCAAAGTAATAACCCCAATGGCTATAGCGAACACTAAATAAGACAGATCCTAAATAGCACCAATTAATAAAAATAAATGAAAGGAAATGACTATGATGAAACGACCATTACTCTGGGTGCCTCTAATTCTTTTACTGGCGGGTTGCAGTGCGATCGGCCAGAAAAAAGAGTCAAAAACCTCCACGGCTGAAGACATCAGGGCTATTCAAGCATTAAACCAAGATGTGATTACAGCCAGTTCGCCATTGGGCATTGATGAGTTTGGTTTGTCACAGACAAGTGGTCGGGTAGCAACCAGCCCGGCTCAAGCTTTTGCCGCACTTTCCAGTGTACAAGGCACCATGATTAGTGAGCAGGACCGGTTAGATGTCACAGTCTTCAAGGTGCCAGAGCTATCAGCAACAGATCTGACCGTTGAATCCAATGGGGCAATTTCATTGCCGTTGTTAGGCAGTGTGGTAGTGCGTGGGCTGAGCATCACTCAAGCTGAGCGAAAGATTGCAGGTTTGCTCAGTAAAAGCTATATGCAGGACCCAAAAGTGACGGTGACACGTAAGGAGCAAGCATTTAAGCGCGTGACAGTTGAAGGTGCTGTAACGACGCCGGGTGTGTTCCCAATCACTGGGCGAATGACATTTTTGCAAGCCATTGCCTTGGCTCAGGGAATTACTAATCTTGCGAATGACAAAGGGATTGTCGTCTTTAGAAATGGTCGACAGTATGGTGTCAATCTGGATTTGATTCGTAAGGGCAAGGCACCTGATCCAATCTTGCAAAATGATGACAGAATTGTCGTATTAAAGTCTGATAACAAGGTGCTAGAGGAAAAGGTCATTAACTACCTGCCAGCGCTGCTCTCTCCCTTCTCGCTATTGCGTTAATTAATGATGCGAGTGTAATAAAACGGCCTACTTACTAGGTAGGCCGTTGATTTTTAAAGCAGCGGTTATTGAATGCTTACGTGAATCTCATGGCGTCTTAAGCCAGGAATGGTAAGCGGTGGGTCAAAGACCGCTGAGCGTGCAGCGGATGCGGGCGTTAGATTTTCTTGCTGCATCCACTGTAATAACTGATCAGCCTTATTTGAAATCAGGCGTTGACTGCGAAAGCCAGAAAAGCGAATTACTGCAACCTTCATTCTTGGTAGGGTTTCAAACGTAATAAACTCATCATTAGGCTGTGGTAGGGTCGCCAAGGTGTAAGCCTCAGGCATTGCGACAGACGTTAGCCACACACCCTCTACAAGCTCCTCAAAATAAGGCGTTGTCAGTTCTGTATCGGTCTTTGTCAAGCCAAGGTTGCTCACGCGCCCCGGCGGATTTAGATCGACTGTCTGCTGAGCACGATTATTACCCGACATATAGTCTTTGAGACGCTGATAGCCTGACAGTGTTGCTCTCTGATAATTGCCTTCAGAGGCTGCTTGGGCAACAATTAGGGGTTCATACAGCCTAATTTCATAGTCACCATCACTAAACATCGTGGCGTAAAGTGCTTCCTCGCCATAACGCTGCCCTAATATCCCGCAGCCAGACAATAGCAGCGACAACAATACTGCAAGCAATGTAAATTTCATAAATGACCTTCTGAGCTTAGACTGACATGCAGAGATATTTCATTTCCAAATATTCTTCGATGCCATGGTGTGACCCTTCACGCCCAAGTCCAGATGCTTTAACACCACCAAAAGGGGCAACTTCTGTTGAAATGAGTCCAGTATTAATGCCGACCATTCCGTAATCTAAGGCCTCTGCTACTTTCCAAACGCGTGACAAGTTATTGGTGTAGAAATAGGCCGCTAAACCAAAGTCAGTATCATTAGCTTGGGCGATGACATCATCAATATCTGTAAACTTAAACAGGGGAGCCATTGGGCCAAACGTCTCTTCTCTAGCGACACGCATGCTGCTATCAACGTCTGTAATAACCGTTGGCTCGAAGAAGGTGCCGCCTAAGCTATGAGGTTTACCGCCTGTTAGCACGGTAGCACCTTTATCAATAGCATCCTGTAGATGAGACTGTACTTTTTCAACCGCAGCATTGCTAATGAGTGGGCCAGTAGTGCTTGACGCTTCTAAACCACTGCCTACTTGGAGCTTTTCAACCGCTTCGGTTAGCTTGGCAGCAAAGGCATCATAAACGCCAGCCTGAACATAGAGGCGGTTAGCGCAAACACAGGTTTGGCCAGCGTTACGGTATTTTGAAATCATTGCACCTTCAACAGCAGCGTCTAAATCTGCATCATCAAAGACAATGAATGGCGCATTGCCGCCCAATTCTAGTGAGAGCTTTTTCAGCGTTGGCGCTGACTGCTCCATGAGTTTAATGCCAACTGGCGTAGAGCCAGTAAAGGAGAGTTTTCTCACAATTGGGCTACTGGTCAACACGCCCCCGATGGCGACGGCATCACCTGTGACAATATTTAAAACCCCAGCAGGTATACCTGCACGTTCAGCCAATTCTGCTAGCGCTAGTGCAGAGTAAGGTGTTTCAGCGGCGGGTTTAATCACCATGGTACAGCCTGCGGCTAGTGCAGCCCCGGCTTTACGGGTAATCATGGCGGAAGGGAAATTCCAGGGCGTAATCGCCGCAGCCACACCAATGGGCTGCTTAAGGACTACAATGCGTTTGTCAGGCTGGTGACCGGGTATGGTTTCGCCGTAAACGCGTTTGGCTTCTTCTGCAAACCATTCTATGAAGCTGGCTGCATAGGCAATTTCACCTTTTGCTTCAGCAAGTGGTTTGCCTTGCTCTAATGTCATCATCAGGCCTAAGTCGTCCTGATTTTCCATCATCAACTGATACCAAGCCTGTAATTTTGCTGTGCGCTCTTTTGCTGTTAGCGCGCGCCATGCGGGTAATGCTGCATGGGCTGCATCAATAGCAGCTTGGGTCTCGGCTTCACCCATATCTGGAATGGTACCGAGCACATCACCATTTGCTGGATTCGTTACTGTGATTGTGGCTGCTGAATTAGCGTCAAGCCATTGCCCGTTGATGTAGCATTTTTCATGCAATAATGATGAGTCTTGTAGCTGCATTTCTAATTTCCCATTGATTGGCTAATATTGAGACGCTGACCGCGTCATAATTGGAGCCTATTAAACCATAAAATGACGGATAAGTTAGCGTCAGTTTTAGTGTTAAGAACGGGAGATTAGGGGAGATGCTGTGGGTTGGCAAGGTGACTGATTATCATCACCTTGCCGTCAGAATGACTTATTCGACTTTTGATAGATAATCAGAGATTGCTTCAATTTCAGCATCGGTTAGTGAAGTCACCATCGCTTTCATTGCTGCTGTGCCGCCACCACCGCGCGTACCATCTTTGATCATTTGAATTTGGGCAACCAAGTACTCCTTATTTTGGCCGTTGAGCTTTGGGTATGAAGGAATGATAGGCTTTTTTCCCTCATCACCATGACAGGTCATGCAGAGTTTTGAAGCATATAGCGCTTTGCCATCATCTTCGGCAAGCACCGGAGTGATCATGCTGCTGAGAAGCAGTCCAGCGAGAACGATTCCTGTTGTTTGTAATTTCATAATATTCACCTGTCTGATTATTAAAATTGCAGCAGCAAAAAATCTGCCTGTTTCAATAATCTTCTGAATCGGTGATGGGGTCAATATTAATTAAATAAATTACGAGTAATGGTCAGGACGTAACACACACAACCGATCATTAGGCAATCGGTTGTGTGGTTTAGGTTTATTCGGAGGTTTCTGCAAGTAGGTCGAGTATTTGCGTTGCGTAGCGATCAGATAGTAGTGTAAATCGTCTGCCATCCGCTGTGGATTCATCTAACATACCGGGAGCAGGGTCTATGACAATCGCTGAGGCTCCTGAGGCTTGCACTTTACCAATTAAAGTCTGCATACGTGCTTTATATTGTGTCTGTGTCACGCCATCATAATAGTCATTAATACTACTATTAATCCAAACATATTGGGGATTGTGGGTATTGATAACCTCATCGACT
>JBMZDT010000083.1:0-7795 GCA_049614505.1 Leucothrix sp. | reverse complement strand
GAAGAAGCTGAAGCAAAACGGCAGGAATACATTAAGTCGCTAGGTTAAGTGCTGGTGTTCCGTTTCGGTATCGATAGCCTAATTTGCTCACTCAGCCTGCGGCTGAAATGATTCGCTGCATTAGGCTCTCAATCCCTTCACTAGTAAGCATGCGTTGTCACCTTTGATCGACAACCAAGGGCGGAAGGTATCTTTGCTAAAATATCAGCAGCCCGTAAATTAGATTCATCGATGGTGAGAACGCAAGCATCTTGGATGCCTGTATTATGAGGCACTGTCCTGTCGCAGCTAACCACCGCAGCCCAAAAGTGAGTATTGTCTGTTTGATTCGGCGAATCATTTCAGCCGAAGGCTGAGTGAGCGAATTAAACAGACAATACTCACAACCCAGACCCCTAAATTTCACAATACTCAAGCATAATAATTTGTATTTTGTGACAAGCCCCCAATACTTGTTACACTACGCCGCGATTCACTAACTACAACTTAGGAGGCTCCGATGGCCTTGGTATATTACGTAAAACACGATGGCTCACAATTCGAAGCTGATGTTCCTAACGGCAACACAGTTATGGAAGGTGCTGTAAACAATGGCATCGATGGTATTTTGGCGGAATGTGGTGGTGCACTTAGCTGCGCAACGTGTCACGTATATGTGGATGAGGCCTGGACTGATAAATTTGAGCCGGCTGATGAGATGGAGCAAGACATGCTAGAAGTTGTTAGCGCGCCTAAAGATAACAGTCGTTTGAGCTGCCAGCTTCACCTTAAAGATGAGCTAGATGGCTTGATCGTACACCTACCAGAATCTCAATTCTAAGCACCTCTTAAGCTGAGTAAACACATGAGCACTTTTGACGAGCAAATCCAGCACGCAATCGATACCAAAACGAAGCCGCTGGGTGCTTTAGGAAAACTGGAGGGCATTGCCTTTCAGATCGCCAAAATTCAACAAACACTGACGCCTCAGTTGACCAACCCAACGGTATTGACCTTTGCCGGTGACCATGGGGCAGCTAATGCGGGCGTGAGCGCTTATCCTCAAGAAGTTACTTTCCAGATGGTAATGAATTTCTTGCAAGGTGGCGCGGCAATCAATGTGTTCTGCAAGCAAAATGACATTGCTTTGCAGGTGGTCGATGCGGGTGTGAACTTTGATTTTGAGGATGCTCCTGGCCTGATTAATGCCAAAATTGCGCCTGGTACGGCGAACTATTTGGAAGAGCCTGCAATGAGTCAGGCTCAGGTGGATGATTGTTTCCAACGTGCCGCTATGATTGTTACTGACGTTGCTCAACAGGGTTGTAACATCATTGGTTTTGGTGAGATGGGTATCGGTAATACGGCTTCTGCTAGCTTGATCATGAGTGCGATTTGTCAGCTGCCGATTGAGCGTTGTGTGGGTCGTGGTACGGGCTTGGATGATGCGGGGTTGGATCGTAAATTAGGCCTATTAACCGAAGCTCAGGCTAAGCACGGCGAACTGTCAGACCCTAAGCAGATTTTGCAAACCTATGGTGGTTTTGAGGTTGCACAGATTTGTGGTGCAATGCTGGCGGCTAAAGAACAGGGCATGGTCATTATGGTTGATGGGTTTATTGCGACGGCCGCGTATTTGGTCGCTCAGGCAATTAATCCTGCGATTAGCAAGCATGCTATTTTCTGTCACACATCAAATGAAGCGGGTCATCAGTTGATGCTGGAGCATTTACAAGCAGAGCCTTTAGTGAATATTGGAATGCGTTTAGGAGAGGGTACGGGCTGTGCGGTGGCTTATCCTTTAATCAAAAGTGCGGTTGCCTTCCTAAATGAAATGGCAAGCTTCGAGTCAGCAGGTGTTTCAGAAGCTGAGCCGACTTAAACAACGATACAATGTTTGCCCACTTTGGTGGTATTTGCGCTCAAATAGCGTTAAATATCCCTCAGTGGGTTCAAACGCCTCACAGCCCTTGCTTTGCTGATCTGCAATGACAAGTGCTTGGTTAAATTCTTCGATATAAATCTTCCAGTTACTGCGTACTTCAAGCAACCCGCCGAGTTTTAGTAAATCGGCAAAGGCTGGGTGGCCATGCCAGCGGTATTTCAGCTGGACGGACTTAGGGTAAGGGTTGGGATAAAGTAGAAAATGCTTCTCAAGTTGCCAGCCCGCATTAATTGCAAGCTTCCAAAAATCTACGCAATCTGCTTGGACGATCAAGCAATTTTTTGGCAATGGTTCTTGATCTTCTTTATTTAATCGTTTGGCTGAACGATCTAAACCGATTACCCAGTGCTGAGGGTGCTGCATGGCAATTTGACGACTACTGTAGCCAGTGCCGCAGCATGAATCGAGAATCAGTGGCATCGGTTTGTTTGCAATTGTCTTTGTTACTGCATCAAATGCGGCAATCGTGTGCTCAGCGGGCGGCTTTTTAAATGCTGAACGCAGATGTTTTGTGACAACCTTTTCGAGGTTCTCATGGATGCCGTGTTGATTAGTGTAAATCTCACGGGATACACCTTGGGTAGTACTATCTTGAGCTTGTTTGGCTTTCATTAATGATCTTTAGCCCAAAACCCGTCCAGGGTTAAGTACATTATTTGGATCTAATGCTTGCTTTAACGTTTTCATCAGTGCGATTTCTTCTGGTGAACGGCACAGTGGCAAGTAGTCGGTTTTCATAACGCCAATGCCGTGTTCTGCTGTCACCGTCCCTTCAAATTCTTGAAGGAGTTCATACACTTGCTTATAAATCGCATGACTACTATCGACACCATCCGTCCAGGCGGTTAAATGAATGTTGCCATCGGCTAAGTGCCCAAATGTTAGGGTATGTAGGTTGTCAAAACGGTCATATAGCATCGTTTGAGCCTTTTCCAAAAAGGCCTGCATACGGCTAATTGGTAAGCCAATATCAAAATTAGCGACATCAGGGAGGCGCGATAACATATCCCCAATGGCATCGCGAATGGCCCAGAACTGATCACTGTCTTTACCCGATTGCGCAATAGTGGCGTCTAGTATGATACCGCTTTCCATTTGCTCAAACAGCACCTGCTGAAACCTATCGATGGCGTCGTTTTCTGATTCTAGTAACACATAGTAAGGGTAGTTTTTATCAAATGGGTTGCTAGTGTTCTCAGTCTCAGCAATAGACTTGAGAAAATAGTCATCCCACATCACTTCGAACGCACTTAGGCGCGCAAAACCGGACTGAGCAACATGTAACAGTTTGATTACATGTTCAAAATTACCTAAGCTAACCAACGCAGTGTGTTTATTGCGTGCCGCAGGGAAAAGTCTAAGCACAACTTCAGTAATTACACCCAAGGTTCCTTCGCTACCAATAAATAGCTGCTTAATGTCATAACCTGCATTGTTTTTGAGCATTTTATTGTGAGCAGAAACCACCGTGCCATCAGCCTGCACAGCTTCTAAGCCTAATACCAAGGCTCTAGCCATGCCAAAGCTTAACACCTGATTTCCGCCTGCATTGGTCGCAACATTCCCCCCAATATGGCACGAACCGCGTGCACCTAGGTCAAGGGGAAGCCGCAAGCCAGCGGCATCTGCTGCCTGTTGAATGACTTGCAACGGTGTGCCAGCCTTTACCGTCATGGTCATAGATTGATGATCTAGCTCGGTAATGCCATTCATACGTTCGAGCGATAGCGCAATTTCATTATCACGGGGTGTTGCGCCACCAGCAAGGCCAGTCATACCGCCTTGCGTCACAACAGACAATTGGTGCGCGTTGCAATATTTAAGTAGCTTGCTAATGACATCAGTCGTGTCAGGCCTTACCACTAGGGATGGCCGCTGTGGGTTTTCGCCACTCCAATCAACTTGGTACTTTTCACCAATGGCTTGGCCTGTGAGTAACTGGTCGTCACCTAGCAAGCTGGCTAGGGCATCAATATGGTTTTGCATGGTATTCTCTTAATTAAAATCTCAGGTGCTTGACTGACACCCCTTGGTTCTTTAATTCTATCAGTGAATCGATACCAATTTGTAAATGTCTATGCGCATATTGCTGGGTCACGACTTCATCTGAAGCCTCCGTTTTAACGCCTTCAGGTACCATGGGCTGATCAGACACTAATAATAAGGCACCCGTTGGAATTTCATTGTGAAAGCCCGCTACAAAAATTGTCGCTGTTTCCATGTCTACGCCCATACAGCGCAGGGTGCGGAGCTTTTCCTTGAAAGATTCATCGTGCTCCCACACGCGTCGGTTAGTCGTGTAGACCGTGCCTGTCCAATAATCACAAGTATGGCTACAGATAGTTGCTGACACAGCTTTCTGCAAGCTAAAGGCGGGTAGGGCAGGGACTTCGGCAGGCAGGTAGTCGTTAGAGGTTCCTTCACCACGAATAGCGGCAATAGGTAGTATGAGGTCGCCTAGTTTATTTTTTTGCTTTAACCCACCGCATTTGCCTAAAAAGAGGCATGCTTTAGGGTGAGTAGCCATGAGTAGATCCATCACTGTTGCAGCATTGGCACTACCCATGCCAAAATTGATAATAGTGATATCGTTGGCCGTTGCGCTCAGCATGTTACGATCTTGTCCACGCAGCGGCACCTCATGCCACTCGGCGAATAACTTCACATAGTTGCTAAAATTGACTAAGAGAATATAAGACCCTATCTCGTCGAGGGATAGGCCAGTGTATCGGGGTAGCCAGTTATTGACGATTTCTTGTTTTGTTTTCATTTGAATTGTCTCCCTAGTTGCTAAAAAGCACTGTTTTTAACAGTCACTAAGCATAGCATTGGAAATACTGAGCAGGCGTATTTTCTTAGAAACAATGTCGATTTTTTAGTAAACAGAGGATGCGGTTATCGTTTGCATCGGTGAGTTAGGAAGGGGATTTTGGAATTGGTGTTGAGCAAAAGTAGTGTGGGTAGTGTTCGATGAGCTAGCTGAATAAAGGCTAGAGTCGTCCATGACTCTTTGAGAGTTGCGTGATTTAGCGGGCTCCAAAGCCGGTCAAAATTGTATAGATAGTCTTCATTGTAATTTGTGCGTCAGTGAGTAAAGACATATTTTTGATGTAGTAGAGGTCATATTCCAGCTTAGTGATTGTTGCTTCAGCATCTGCTACATAGCCTTGCTCGGTTTGAGCTAAGCCTGTAATGCCAGGTTTCACCATATGGCGTAGCGAATAGTTTGGGATGTTTTTATTAAATTCTTTAACAAAGCTTTCTTGTTCGGGGCGTGGGCCAATAATGCTCATTTCGCCTTTCAAGACGTTCCAGAGCTGTGGAATCTCATCAATACGAAATTTACGGATAAACTTGCCAACGTGCGTAACTCGCCTGTCGTTGCTTTGAGCGAACTGAGAACCATGCTGTTCTGAATCAGTTGTCATACTGCGAAACTTCAACATATTGAAGACTACGCCATCCATGCCAACACGTTTTTGCCAGAAAAAGATAGCGCCTGGTGATTCGATTTTTATCGCAAGGGCAGTGATGGCGCTAATCAGCAAAGCGACGGGTAGCACTAACAGAGTGGCAATAAGATCAACGGTTCTTTTTGTGTTTAAATATTTAAAGGATTCGGAATTTTTAAATGCGTTAGCGCTGTCCTGATTAATATCAGGGGTAGTAACACCCATTATCATTCTCCTAAGAGCTTACCTGTCGGTTGCTCTACTTAGTTTGCTTATCAGCTTATTTTTGGTTGTTAGCGAGTCTTTCTGAAGACAGGTGCCATTAAAAACGGCAGCTTGCTAGGTAGGCTAATAGTAGGATGTGGCAGAGGGTGAAACATTAACTCTAAGGATGAGTGGTTATTTTTTGTTGAGCAAAAGATAAGCGGTAAACAGGGGAGTAACCAAAACAAAAGCCGCACTTGACGAATCAAGTACGGCTCATGTTTTCTCGGGTTGATCTACAGTATAGTCCTAACCCTGTTAGCCTAAGCTTAACGGCAAGCTTTATAACGGAAGTTATATCGGAAAATGGTCTTACTTGTCATATCAGCTGAATCGACTGACATCATCGCCTCGTGACCACGACGCGTACGAACTGTTGCCGCAGTCTTGGAGCGTAAAATCACGTCAGCACCACAAGGCGACCAGACGTTACCTATGACGCCCATTTGATCTTTGATTAGGAAATCATCGCTACGGTTGCCTCTCCAAGCTTTCTTTAAACGTGGGCCACGAGTGCCTGCAAAGAAATAGTCTCGAGTAAATGATGCTCTGGCAGTACGCGGTAGGTCGGTAAAGCCACGGTAGTCAGCATTGATCAATGAAACACTTAAGCCACGTGGTAGGTTTAGGCTGAATGCGATATCACATTTCTTACGGTCAAAAGTCCGCTGACCATGACCACCTGCTTCAGCGATATAGTCATCAAATAGTACAGACACACTTTGTTTATCATTGGCTAAAACCACGGATGCTGAGCCTGCAGGACACCCATTTCCAGCATAGCCCACTTTCTCGATTGTGACATGGCCAACGCTAGCGGCAGTGACAGATTGCGTGGCTAACATGAGTAAAGAGGCTGCGATTGTTGTGTTGAGTTTTTTATTCATGGTCTTGGATCCCCAGTTTATGTTTATTGACGCTGCTTTATGCGTGGCGCCGAATGATGTAAGGCAGAATAATGCGTTGGATTATCAAAGTTTATTGCCGCCCTTGTTTTATAACGCGCAAAACAAATTTAAATTGGCTCAACAATTGCCGCAAAGAATTCTTGAGGTTCAATGAATCACTCAGGGAGTAGATTGCAGAATCCTGAAAATCTGCTATAAGAAGCCTCTAGGGGACATCATAAAAATAGTCATAATAGGAATAAGTTATGAAGTTTGTACACATCAGTGATCTGCACGTTGGCGAGCATGACACGCGCGATACATTGGTTGAAAAGCTAATTGATAAAATTGTTAAGCACTATGAGCAAGAACGCGAAAAACCACTGGTGCTAATCACTGGTGATTTTGTTCATGATGGTAGGCAGGCCCAATTCAACCAAGCCGACAAACTTTTGTTTAAGCTGCACAATGCAGGCTTTCAAATGCTGATGTGCCCTGGTAACCATGATTATGGTGAGACAGGCTTGGATGATGACTACCAAGCGCGTCAACGTTACACACGTTTTGCGATGAAGTTAACAACCCGCCAGTCTGACCCAGATTCTGGCGTACAGAATATTCGTGATGGTCAATGGAACTATCCCATCGTTAATAAGTATGATGATGTGTATTTTATTGGCCTTGACACCATGCAAGGCGTATTCAGGCTAAGTTGGTACTATCGGTTTTGGGCAAAATTTACAGCGGCAGGTTGGCTGGGTACACCTCAATTAACAAAGCTTGATAGCATTATCAAAAATATTCGTACCAAGAATGAAGCCGCTACCATCATTTTATACATGCACCATCACCCGTTTAACTTCAACTTTCGGTTTCGAGTCATGCAGCTGCATGATCGTTTGCGCCTGCACAAAATTATTAAAAACCAAGTGAATATTCTACTATTTGGTCATAACCATGTTGAAAAGCGACTGTGGGATAAACAGCAACGTAGCGGGATTGGGATTGTTCAAGTGTTTGGGAATTCGGTTCACAGTCGAAGCACCCCTTTCTACGAGATTGATACTGACACTCGAAAGATGAAGCGTATTTAATAGCCGCAGACCTTAGTCACAAGTGCGCTACTTGGATTTAAGCAGCTTTTGCCATTTCAGTATAAATCTCTTCGGGTGTTTTAAAATCCAATAATGCGGTGCAGATCTATTTCCCGTAAGCGATTTTTCGCACCGTCTTTGATAAACCCTTTGCTGGTATTGCCTTGCCTAACA